>JAAZME010000180.1 GCA_012798975.1 Gallicola sp. | reverse complement strand
TGTGCCATTAAGATGCCGATTTTGTTTTATTCAAGAAGAAATATACGTTAATATAAAAACATGGTGACCACAATATGTAGATTATATTTTTAGATTCAATTTCATTATTAGAAATAATGTATAATTCTCCAAAATATATCAGCTTATGAAAGGTTCTTTGAATAAATATGAAATAACACTATATATAGTGGTTCGACATCTTGTGATTGCTAAATATACTGTTACGCGTTATAATGAATTTGCTAGAAAATACATTATAACTCGTAGGGGTAATACCTATACCATGGTATATAAAATTATATATTATGATATAAGCATTACTCCTATTATAAATAGGAGGCAGGATTATGATTAAGGTATATAAAAGAAGCGGAGAACAAGTTCCATTTAATAAAGAAAAAATCGTATTGGCTATTGAAAAGGCGATGAGCAGCAGTACAGGAGTTTTTCAAGAAGGCTTAGCAGACCGCATCGCTTATGAAATTGAAGATAATGCAAAAAGCAGCGATAAAACATTTTCAATATACGATATAGAGGAACAAGTTTACTATAAACTTATTCAATACAATAATCCTGCAACAGCAAGAGCCTATGAAAACTATAAGGCTGTACAGCGTTTTAAAAGAGAAAGCAATACTACAGACGAAAGTATTATCGGTTTGCTGCAAAAAGACAACGAATCTGTTATGGAAGAAAATTCCAATAAGAATCCTGTCATTGCTTCCACACAAAGAGATTTGATTGCAGGGGAAGTTTCAAAAGATATTGCCCGCAGAAAAATGATCCCTACAGATTTATTGGAAGCTCATGACGAAGGAGCAATACATCTTCATGATATGGATTATATTATTCAGCCGATGTTTAACTGCTGTTTGGTAAATATGGAAGATATGCTGGACAAAGGGACAGTTGTAAACGGAAAATTAATCGAAACACCAAAATCTTTCCAAGTAGCCTGCAATGTGATGACGCAGATTATCGCCCAAATAGCTTCCAATCAGTATGGCGGTCAAAGTATCGATATCCGCTGTTTAGGCAAGTACTTAAGAAAAAGCTATGAGAAAAACTACAAACTTGCTTTTGAAACGTTAGGAAATCAAGAGCTGGCATCTGCTATGGCAGATAAAATGACAAAAAAAGATCTAGAGTCTGGTATCCAAACAATCCAATATCAGATTAATACCTTAATGACAAGCAATGGTCAAGCCCCTTTCGTGACTTTATTTATGTATATCGAAGAAGGAGACGATTTTAAAAACGAAACGGCTGATATTATTGAAGAAATCTTAAAACAGCGTATCCAAGGAATAAAAAATGAAGCAGGAGTATATGTAACACCCGCATTCCCGAAATTAATCTATGTATTGGACGATAATAACGTAAACCATGGTTCAGAATACTATTATTTAACACAATTAGCTATCCGATGTACAGCAAAGAGAATGTATCCTGACTATATATCTGCAAAAAAAATGAGAGAAAACTACGAAGGCAATGTATTTTCTCCTATGGGATGCAGAGCATTCCTTTCTCCATGGAAAGATCAGGAAGGAAATTATCAGTTTAACGGCCGCTTTAATATAGGTGTATGTACCATAAATCTTCCTCAAATAGGTATTCTATCTGATGGAGATGAAGATAAATTCTTTGAAATATTAGAAAAGAGATTAGAGCTTTGTAAAAAAGCAGGGATTATGAGATATGATCACTTAAAAACAGTGACAAGCGATTCCTCTCCAATCCACTGGCAGCATGGAGCCATAGCAAGACTTGGCCAGCATGAGTCTATTGCCCCTCTTTTAACAGGAGGCTATGCAACGGTAACACTTGGCTATATCGGGATATACGAAGCTACATTGTTAGTAAAAGGCGTTTCTCAAACGGCTCCCAGCGGAAAAAGATTTGCTTTAAAAATAATGGAAGTAATGAATCGAAAGATCAGCGAATGGAAAGAAGAAACAGGATTAGGATTCGCGCTTTACGGAACACCTGCGGAATCTTTATGCTATAAATTTGCGGATAAAGATGTAAAAAGATTTGGAAAGATAGAAAATATCACCGACAAAGGATATTATACCAACTCTTTCCATGTGGATGTACGAGAAGAAATTTCAGCATTCGAAAAGTTTGACTTTGAAGCAGAATTCCAGCAGCTTTCAAAAGGCGGATGTATTTCCTACGTGGAAATTCCGAATATGAGTAATAATTTAGAAGCCCTTGAAACCATGGTTAATTATATATATGAGCATATTCAGTATGCTGAATTTAATACAAAATCAGATTACTGCCAAGAGTGTGGATTTGACGGAGAAATTATTATTAACGATGAGGGAGAGTGGCAATGCCCGCAATGCGGTAATAAGGATCATTCTACAATGAATGTTACAAGAAGAACCTGCGGATATTTAGGCGAGAATTTCTGGAATGAAGGAAAAACAAAGGAAATTAAAAACAGAGTACTTCATATTTAGGAGTTATTATGAGATATGGACAAATAAGAGAGTTTGATATTGCAAATGGGCCGGGTATCCGGTCCAGTATTTTTGTCACAGGATGCAGCCGCAACTGCAAAAATTGTTTTAATAAAGAATATCAGGATTTTAATTTCGGGTCGGTGTGGGGAGAAGAAGAGACAAAACAAATTTTGAAGTATTTAAATAACACTGTGAATAACGGATTGACAATCTTAGGTGGAGAACCTTTTGAAAATACAGAAGGTCTCCTTTCGATCGTCAGAGAAATAAAGAATAATTCGAATAAAAGCATTTGGATTTATTCAGGATATACATTTGAATACTTGATACAAAATGAAGAAAATAAGAAACTCCTTCACTTATGCGATGTTTTAGTAGATGGACCTTTTGTAGAAGAACTTAAAGATTTGACGCTGCAGTTTAGAGGATCTTCTAATCAGAGGATTATCGATCTAGTTCAAACTAGACTAGAAAAGCAGATTGTTTTATGGACCGATAGAAAAGAATAAAGAATAAATTAAAACAGGGTAGATGTCTACCCTGTTTTAATTATCCAATGCCACCGTAAAAAATTCCTAGTATATAGACGAGAAGAGTTAGACCGCAGTATACATATTTACCATGAATATAATACTGCTCGCCTAAAGGTTTTAATGCACCTTTATTGACGGCTTGTAATGCAAAATCTTTTGACAAAACCCAAAAGAACATGACACCTGCTAAGAGAGCTCCCAGAGGGATAACGTATATACTGATGACATCCATCCATAACCCAAGTTTAGCAGCATCTTGGATAAAGATCCCAACAAGAAATCCGATTGCGAGTATTATAAAAACAGATGTAGATCTCTTTAATTTGAATTTTTGCTGAAGCAGTTCAACAGGTGTCTCATAAAGATTGATTAAAGAAGAGATACCAGCAAACAATACAGCAACAAAGAACAATATCGCAAAAATAAATCCACCGGGCATCTGCTTAAAAACTTCTGGCATAGTTATAAACATTAGAGGAGGTCCGGCCGTGGGTTCAATACTAAAGGAAAACACAGCGGGCAGTATTACTAAAGCAGCTAACATAGCGGCTAACGTATCAAATATAGCTATGTATTTCGCGTTGGAAGGCGCATCAGACTTATCGCTTAAATAGCTGCCATAGACAATTGTTCCGCTACCAGCTAAGGAAAGTGAGAAAAACGCTTGCCCGAGTGCAAAGACCTATGTCTTGATATCTAAAAGTTTTGAGAAATCTGGGCGAAACATAAACTCATATCCAGCTGAAGAACCGGGTAACATAAATGAACGCACTGCTAAAATTACGAATAATAGAAAGAAGGCAGGCATCAAAAATCGATTTACTTTTTCTATACCTGAAGATACTCCAGCAATCATTATTACGGCTGTAATTACAATTGCAGAGATATGCCAAGTCATACTTCCAAAACTGCCTGCTATACTAGAGAAATATGCACCGCTATCTGCTGTACTTAACATCGATCCTGTAAAAGAACCTACTGTAAAACGTATTATCCACCCTACGACAATAGAATAACCGATAGCAATACCAAGGGAGCCTATGATTGGAATCCAGCCAATAACCTTGCCTGCATTGCTGCCCCTAGTTTGAGTTGCCTTTGTAAAAGCACCAAGAGGGCCAGTCCGCATAGAACGGCCAAAAACCATTTCTTCGACGACACCTGTATATCCGATTAAAGCTATAAATATAAAATAGGGAATCAGAAATGCAAAACCGCCAAATTGTCCTACTCTAAAAGGGAACAGCCAGATATTTCCCATTCCAACGGCAGAACCGATACAAGCTAGATAAACCCCCATTTAGATGTAAATAAATCACGTTTCTCATAATTCTTATCCATAGTAACTCCTTTATATTTTAAGAAGAAAAAAGAGATTAAATATATTAATTCAAATATTTAATCTCTTTTTGAGTTATTTTATAGGTTCTAAATGCGCTTGGAAATGACGAAGGATTTTTGGTTCCCATGTGATTTTGTATCCCTTAACGTCATGAGCACGTTTTTTAATGTTGATTAAAGCTTCGATGATAACATCAAAATGAGATTGAGTATATACTCTTCTTGGAATTCCTAAACGGGAAAATTCAAATTCTGATTTAATTTGCTCACCTGTGACAGGATCGTTTCCTAACATGAAGGATCCTATGTCGCAAGTACGAATTCCGGCTTCTTTATATAATTCAATACATAATGTATGACCAGGAAATTCGTAGTATGGAATATGAGGGAACATAGCATTCGCATCTACGTAGACACCATGACCGCCAGCGGGGTTCTGAATAGCTATGCCGGCTTCCATTAGGTTTGATGCCAAGTATTCCATTTGAGCATTTCGATATTCTAAGTATTGTTCATCGATGCCTTCATATAAACCGATAGCTAAAGCTTCTAGATCTCTTCCTGCCAATCCACCATATGTTATAAATCCTTCATAGGATATACATCTTTCTTTTACATCCTGATATAAATCTATGTTAGATTTTATTCCGATGAGCCCTCCCATATTTACAATACCGTCTTTTTTTGCACTCATTGTAAAAGCATCAGCATATATAAAGGTCTCTCTAATGATATCTATAATAGAACTGTCTTTGAACTCCTCTTCCCGCTGTTTAATAAAGTAAGCATTTTCCGCAAATCTTGCCGCGTCGATATTGAAGAATATATCGTATTTTTTTGCTATTTCGGAAACTTGTCGAATATTAGCCATAGAAACAGCCTGACCACCAGCGGAGTTGTTTGTTATGGTCATTACAATCATACCAATATTTTCTTTGCCGTGCTTATTGATTAAATCTTCGAGTTTTTCTACATCCATATTTCCTTTAAAATCTGCATATTTTGATGGATTTTTGGCTTCTGAACATACACAGTCTATTGGTTTGCCGCCTGCTAGTGTTACGTGGGCTCTTGTAGTATCAAAAAACATGTTTGAGATTGCTATCTGATCTTCCTTGAGAATAATAGGGAAGAGGACTTTCTCGGCAGCTCGTCCTTGATGGACGGGTTGAATGAATTCATAACCGAAGATGTCTTTTCCGGCTTCAAGTAAATGATAATAACTTTTACCACCTGCATAAGCTTCATCTCCCACCATTATACCTGCCCATTGTTTATCGCTCATAGCATTTGTTCCGCTGTCTGTTAATAAATCAATATAGACATCTTCACCTTTGAGATTAAACATATTGTACTTTGCATCTTCAAGTTTTTTTCTCGCTCTTCACGTGTAGTCATTTTAATCGGTTCAACCATTTTAATTCTGAAAGGTTC
>JAAZME010000086.1 GCA_012798975.1 Gallicola sp. | reverse complement strand
GACAAGCAGGCGATTGTAGATGGATTAAAAGGTATTCAATTCGACGGTGTCACTGGACATCTAGAGTTTGACGATAACAACAATCCAATCAAATCTGTATCTATGATTAAGGTTGTAGATGGCGACTATACATTAGATTCAGTTATTGCGCCAAAATAATAATATCAGAGAGGGCCATCTCCCGTGGAGATGGTCTCTTTCATGAGGAGGAAAATTTTGAAATTCATACTTCAAATAATTAATGGACTCCAGCTTGGCAGTATTTACGCTTTAGTGGCATTGGGATATACAATGGTTTATGGAATTGCAAAACTAATCAACTTTGCTCACGGAGATATCCTGATGGTGGGCTCGTATGTTGCATTGTTCAGCATTCCCCTTTTAAATTCAATGGGATTGCCGGTTTGGGCTTCAGTGCTTCCAGCTGTAATCTTTTGTACAATTTTGGGGACATTAATAGAGAGATTAGCCTATAAACCTTTAAGAAATTCTCCTAGAATCTCTGCCTTGATTACAGCTATCGGAGTCAGCTTATTATTGCAGAATTTAGCGATGAAATATATCGGAACAGGAGCAAGACCTTTTCCAAGCGTGTTCGAAATGGAACCGCTGCATATAGGAGAATTATCGATCATCTTTAATATATTTATCACTATCGTTGTAACGATTGCTTTAACCATTCTGCTTCAGCTATTTATGAAAAAGACAAAATACGGAAAAGCTATGGTGGCTACCAGTGAAGATGCAACGGCAGCAAAACTTGTAGGGATTAATATCGATACAGCGATTTCATTAACATTCGCTATCGGAAGTGCACTAGCAGCAGTTGGATCTATTCTTTATCTATCAAGTTATCCGCAGATTCAGCCGACTATGGGTTCAATGCTTGGAATTAAAGCCTTTGTTGCAGCGGTTCTTGGAGGGATCGGAATTATTCCAGGGGCTGTGCTTGGAGGATTTATTCTAGGAATTGTAGAAGCCTTAACGATGGCCTATATATCCACACAATTACGAGATGCCTTTGTATTTGGTATTTTGATTGTGGTCTTATTAGTAAAACCAACTGGTCTTTTAGGCAAAAACAAAAGAGAGAAGGTGTAGTATGCCAAAGAATAAAAAACAGATCTATATATTGACAGTGGTTGTTTTAGCTGTTGTTTATGCGATTGTATTCTCTCTAATGTCTGCTGGATTGTTATCTCGTTATTGGTCGTCTCTTATAAATCTGATCTGCATCAATATTATTCTCGCAGTCAGTCTTAATGTTACTGTAGGTACACTGGGACAGATAACATTAGGACATGCCGGGTTTATGTCTATCGGTGCCTATGCAGCAGGATTGTTCTCAAAAGCTCATATTGTTGACGGATTGCCTGGATTTTTGATTTCCCTGGTAATCGCTGGAATCGTTGCGGGAATCGTAGGTGTTATCATCGGTATTCCAGGACTTCGGCTAAGAGGAGATTATCTTGCGATTATTACATTAGCTTTTGGGGAGATCATCCGTGTTCTAATCGAGTTCTTTGATTTTACGGGAGGAGCACAAGGGTTGTCTGGAATTCCAAGATTCCAAAACTTTACAGTATTTTTTATCCTGATGGCAGCATCTGTAGCTTTTATGTATTCTATGATGACCAGCCGACACGGAAGAGCAATTCTTGCTATTCGAGAGGATGAAATTGCCAGCGACTCCGTAGGGATCAATACAACGTATTATAAAGTGTTTGCCTTTGTAATTTCAGCAGTTTTTGCAGGAATTGCCGGGGGAATGTACGCTCATCAGATGGGTGTTTTAAATGCGAAACAATTTGATTTCAACTATTCAATCAATATATTAGTAATGGTAGTACTTGGCGGAATGGGTTCTTTTACCGGTGCAACAATTTCTGCTACAGTATTGACTATTTTGCCGGAAATGCTTCGAGGATTTAACGATTATCGTATGATCATCTACTCTTTGATTTTGATTATAATGATGATTTTCCGTCCGTCAGGCCTTCTAGGCAGAAAAGAATTCCACATTACAAAATTTGTAAACAAATTTAGAAATAGGAAAAAGAAGGAAGGAGGAGAACTACGTGAGTAATGAAAAAGTTTTAAGAGCAAAAGATATATCCATCGTTTTCGGCGGACTTACAGCGGTAGATCATTTTAATATGGAAATCGGACAAAATGAACTTGTAGGGCTGATCGGACCGAATGGAGCAGGTAAAACTACTGTTTTTAATATACTTACCGGTGTCTATACTCCGACTTCTGGAGAGTATGAATTTGACGGAAAGAATGTCGATAAAGTCCACACTTATAAACTAGTGCAAAGCGGAATCGCCCGAACATTCCAAAATATCCGCCTGTTTAGCAAAATGTCGGTACTCGATAATGTAATCGTGGCTAACAATTTCAACATGGAATATAAGCCTCTTACTGGCGCTTTCCGGCTTCCGGCCTTTTGGAAGGAAGAAAAGAGAGAAAGAGAAGAAGCCTTAAAGCTGTTGAGTATATTCGATCTTGATCAATATGCAGATGTGGACGCGGAGAATCTTCCCTATGGACAGCAGAGAAAACTTGAAATTGCGAGAGCCATGTCTACAAAGCCGAAGCTGCTTTTGTTAGATGAACCGGCTGCAGGGATGAATCCGAAAGAAACTGAGGAACTTATGGAAACAATCCGGCTGATCCGCGATAAATTCAATATCTCTATTCTTCTAATCGAACACGATATGAAACTCGTTCTTGGAATCTGCGAAAGAATCATAGTGCTGGACCATGGAAAGATTATCGCTCAGGGAGATCCGATCGAAACAGTAAATGATCCCCGTGTAGTAACAGCTTACTTGGGAACTGCCGAAGATGCCGAGGAGTTGGAAGATAAGGTTGAAGAAACAGAGGAGGTGAAATAATGTCTGTCTTGGAAATCAACGGGCTTAATGTTTATTATGGAAATATCCACGCAATAAAAGATGTTAGTCTAAAAGTAGAAGAGGGAGAGATTGTTTCCCTTATCGGTGCAAATGGTGCTGGAAAAACAACAACACTTCAAACAATCTCTGGAATTATCCGACCAAAGACTGGTACGATTCTTTTTAACGGAAAAGATATTACAAAAGAGAGAGCCCATAATATTGTAAAAATGGGTATCGCCCAAGTTCCGGAAGGAAGAAGGGTCTTTTCTCAGCTTTCTGTTAGCGATAATGTACGTTTAGGCGCTTTTACAGTAAAAGATACGGCAGAGGGCCTTAAAGCAAATCGTAAGCGTTTTTACGATATTTTCCCTCGTATGAGAGAACGAAAGCAGCAGCTTGCAGGAACGTTATCCGGAGGCGAGCAGCAGATGCTTGCCATGGGAAGAGCTGTAATGTCTCGACCAAAACTTTTGATTTTAGATGAACCCTCTATGGGATTATCGCCTTTATTTGTAAAGGAAATATTTAAAACGATAGTTGAACTAAACAAAAAAGGAACGACGATCCTACTCGTCGAACAAAATGCCAGAATGGCTCTATCTATTGCGGATCGTGCTTATGTTATCGAAACAGGAAGAATCGGTATGGAAGGACCAGCAAAAGAATTAGCTGAAAATGAAGATGTAAAAAAAGCATATCTTGGAGCATAAAGAATCCCTTCGGGGGTTCTTTTTTTGTTCTGCTTCAGAAACTTAGCATCTAGCCGGGATTTCCTGAGGGGGCTTAGGCGCCCTTCATCCTCTCCTAGGATTGGAAACTAAGACCTTTTGAGTATCGTGAAAGTATTGAAACTAAGAAATCCAAAAGCTTAAAACTTCCTAGATCAAAAGTCAAATAGAAGATAGATTGTAGGCTACAGGGTCTAGAACATAGGGCTGGCAGAAATATGGAGATTGTTTCTCAATGAAGATTTAGAAAGGACATAGAAAAAGACCTATTGCACTTTGGCAATAGGTCTTTGGGTTATTCTATTCTAGATGGATGGTTGGGATAACTTCTTTTCGATTCTTTGCAATTTTGATAACACCAAAACCGTATACAAGAGCAAGCACTGCGGCGATGATTAAACTGATGGTATAATCAATTCCCAGTCCGATATCTTGTTCTGCTAAGATAAAGGCAAAAACGATAAAGGTGTAGAAGATGCCTGGAATATGTGTCATCAAATAAGCTTTCTTATTAACATAAAGATAAGATGTCGCCATTGCTAATGCAAATATTGCAACAAATTGATTTGTGAATCCGAAATATCTCCATAGTTTATTAAATCCTTGCGGATCTGTTTTAGCAAAGAAAAGAATAATCAGAGCTGGAATAAAAATCCCAATTGCGATAGCAATTCTGTTTTTTGCTTCTTTTTGGCTGATATTGAATTCTTCTGCGATGATTAAACGCAAAGCTCTAAAAGAGGTATCACCGCTTGTGATTGGAAGTACGATAACTCCGATAACTGCAAGAAGGCCGCCGATATTTCCCATAAAGGCTCTAGAAATCTGACCTACCATTAACGTTGCGCTTGTATCTAATGCAGCTTGTCCGGAAGAGAAGAGAATCATTGCCCCGCCAGCCCAGCACATAGCGATTAGACCTTCAATAACCATAGCGCCATAGAAAGTCATAGTTCCTTCTTTTTCATGCATAACAGTTCTAGAGATCAATGTAGATTGTGATCCGTGGAAACCGGATAAAATACCACAGGCAACTGTTATAAAGAAAGACGGAATAAAACGTTGGCCAAAAGGATGATCTGCAAATAAACCGAAATCTGCAAAGGCTAAATTACCGCCGCCGAAACGAAGAATTCCGATAAAAACTCCGATTGCGGAAACTAAGAGGAATACTCCAAATAATGGGTAGATTCTTCCGATAATTTTATCGATAGGTAATATAGTTGATAATAAATAATATACAAATATAATTGCATATACGATCCAGATCAGATTATTCTGAGCATCTAATTTTAATATATCCGTCATAATTAGATCCCCTGGAGTGTAGATAAAAACTACACCTGTAAGTAAAAGCAGTATAGCGATAACAATATTATAGAAAGCTTTTACAGGTTTGCCGAGATATTTTTGAATCAAACGAGGGATCTGTGCACCGCCGTTTCTCATAGAAATCATGCCGTTAAAGTAATCATGTACACTGCCTGCAAAGATATTTCCTAAAGGAATTGCGATAAAGGCAACAGGGCCAAAAAGAATCCCTTGTATAGGCCCTAAAATGGGACCTGTTCCTGCTATATTAAGAACTTCTATCAGCAGATTCTTAAGTTTTGACATTCCTACATAATCTAAACCGTCGGCTTTGCTTTGAGCAGGAGTTATTCTATCATCAGGCTCGATTTGTTTTTCGCAAATCTTGCTATAGAAAAATCCTCCAACAATCAGTATTACAACACCGATTAAAAAAAGTATCATTGTTCTCTCCTCCTTAAAATGAATATACTCTTATTTATAATTATTTAACAATGAGTACAAAAAGAGAATAGTACTTTTTATTTTATTTTTCAAATATAAAACATAAGTAAATAGCCCTTGATATTGTTGCATTTATTTAATAAATTTGAGTAAAAATAAAGAGCAGAGTAGAAGTAGTAGACGAAAAAGACGGAAATTTTAAGAAATATAAAAAAGGAACTATTAATAAACTGTAACGATTGAAAAGATTCAAAAGAGAAATATATGTTTTATTATAACATATATTATAGTGTTATAAAAAATTAATTGCCGCATTTTATAATTCCAAAAAAATAAAACAAAAAAAGATTGTTACAAAAATGCAACAATCTTAGTGTTTTATAATAATATTCTATAATCTTCGATTCTTTTAGTGAAACCTTGACTGTCCATATAGTCTAAAAAGAAGGTGCTGATTTTACGGCTGGAGCCGGTGGCGGTTCTAAAGTCGGCTAGAATAAACCGGCCGGATTCTTGGACAAGTTCTTTTACGATCTCTTTTGCTTTTTTATAGGTATTAAGATGAGTTATTTTCTCATCGCTTAATGCAATAACCAGATTTCCCAGCTCTCCTTCCAAGATATCTTTTTCATCCTGACTCTCTGCAAAATTGCTAAGGGAAGGAAGATCCGTAAATCCTAAAGTTTCCAACCGTTTTAATACAGATGTTTTAAGTTGGAGCTGCTCTTTTGTAAGAGATGTTTCATGGTCTGAGAATCTTACAGTATCGGAAAACTCGATTCCCTGATCTTTAAAGGTTTCAAGAAAACTATTGTATTCCTTGCCTTTGAACAGTGGATTGATTCTAGAGCGGAGTTCTTCCTTTTTCATGCCTCTTTTGTAGGGCTGATGCTTATGGAATCCTGTAAGGATACGCTTTAAGTTCTCGCCTAATTCCTTATAGTAGGAATTATCCAAATAGATAGATGAAAAGTGTACTGCTTTGCCTTCTTCTACAAGAAGATCAAGTTCCTGTTTTATTTTTTCCGGATTTTCAGAAGTGTAAGCGCTGATATCTTCTAATTTCGGCAGAGTAGAAGATTGTTCTCTTAAAAACTCCAGAATAAGATCTTTTAATTCGCCTTTTTCTTTTAAAAGAAGGCTGTCGATGACTTCTTCGTCTTGGTATTTGTGTTTTTTAGAGGAAGTATCGATTATCATCCCGCCCCCTATAGTGTGAATAGGGGAGTAGCTTCTAAGAACAAAAATATCTTTTTTGCGGCAGTAGATTTACTCTTCCAATCGAAGCTGAAAAAGACCTGTTTCTCCTGGTTGAAGAATTTCATCTTCTAAGGGAACAGCACGGCAGAATATCTCCGAAGAACCGATAAACAACCGCAGCCGATCCCAATGTTTTACTTTAT
>JAAZME010000044.1 GCA_012798975.1 Gallicola sp. | reverse complement strand
CTTCAACATTAGCAATTTTCGCTGCTAAATCCACCTCTGCTTTTACTCCGTCGATACTGTTTAAGGCATCTTCCACTCTTTTTTGACAATGACCGCATGTCATTCCTTCAATATGCATAACTTTTTTCATATTTGTTTCCTCCATGATTTTTTTATTGTTTAACCCTTCTTCTTTTTTAGAATTAGGATTAGGATTATAGTCTATGTTTAAGGGTTCTATATTGATTTCTTTCTTTTCTTCCGGTTTGTACTGTTCGTATTTATCATTAGATAAACTATGGAATTTTCTAAGCCTTAAGGCATTGGTTACGACGAAAACAGAACTGAAACTCATCGCAGCCGCTGCAAACATAGGATTAAGCGTGATTCCAAAAGCCGGATATAATGCACCTGCTGCTACCGGGATAAAGATAACATTGTAGAAAAAGGCCCAGAACAAATTCTGTTTGATATTTCGAATGGTTGCTCTAGATAATTCTAAAGCTGTTACCGCATCTTGAAGATCGGAACGAATTAAGACTACATCTGCCGAATCGATGGCAACATCTGTTCCTGCTCCTATGGCAATCCCTACATCTGCTCTTGCTAATGCGGGAGCATCGTTTACTCCGTCTCCTACCATAGCCACTTTTTTGTTCCCTTCTTGAAGTTTTTGAATCACATCATTCTTATCTTCAGGAAGGACATCTGCATAGTACTCGTCTATAGGAAGATTTTTAACCGTTGCCTTGGCCGTTCTTTCATTATCTCCTGTTAGAAGGACTCTATGGACCCCGTCTTCTTTTAATCGTTTCAAAGCGCTTTCGCTGGTATTCTTAACAATATCCGCTGCAGCTATAATTCCGATCAGTCTTCCTTCTTCCGCAAAGTACATCGGTGTCTTTCCTTCATCTGCCAGCTTTTCTGTAACAGGTAAAAGATCTTCGACCGAGATTCCTTCTTTTTTCATCAGCTTTTTATTACCTGCTGCTATTTTCTTTCCATCTATATTTCCTGTTATACCCATTCCTGTAACAGCTTCAAAGTTTTCCACATTTGAAAGTTTAATCTCTAAATCTTTAGCCGCATGAACGATAGCATCTGCTAAAGGCTGTTCAGAGGCTGTTTCTAAAGATGCTGCTTTATACAGAAGATCTTTCCCTTCCATATTAAGAGGAAGGACATCTGTTACATAAGGTTTCCCTTCTGTAATAGTACCTGTTTTGTCGAAAACCATAGTGTCTATTTCATGAAGAATTTCTAACGCCTCTGCACTTTTTATTAGAACACCATTTTCTGCTCCCTTTCCAGTTCCAGCCATAATCGCAACCGGCGTAGCCAATCCTAAGGCACATGGACAGGAAATAACAAGAACCGTTATAGCAAGTCTTAATGCGAACTCAAAAGGTTCACCCATAAACATCCAAAAGATGAAGACAAGGATAGCTATCCCTATTACAATCGGCACAAAGATTCCCGCAACTTTATCGGCGATACTTTGAATGGGCGCTTTTGTTGCATTGGCATCTTCTACAAGGGCAATAATTTTTGCAATTGTTGTATTTTCTCCAACTTTTGTCGCTTCAAATTCTATAGTGCCTCTTTGATTTATCGTGGCAGAGATTACCTTGTCTCCCTCTGCTTTTTCTACAGGGATACTTTCTCCTGTTAGTGCAGATTCATCAAGAGAGGTCTGTCCCGAACGGATCACACCGTCAACCGGAATACTTTCTCCTGGACGGATTCTTATAAGATCTCCTGTCTTAACTTCTTCTACAGGTACATCTGCTTCCTGTCCGTCTTTTATAACATGGGCTATTT
>JAAZME010000349.1 GCA_012798975.1 Gallicola sp. | reverse complement strand
TGAATTTCATAACGCTGTAGTCGAATTAAATGAGCTAATACTTCAAGTCTACAGCTTATTTGACGAGGATTTTAATGAAAAAGGCCTTGATTTTAAATACGAAACGGAAAGAGAAAATATCTTTTTTATCATCGATGGCGATCAGCTGAGCCGAGTCTTTGAAAACCTCTTTAGCAATGTAGTAAAATATTCAATGAAAAACACGCCGGTTTACGGAAAAACCTATATACGGGATAATGAGATTACCATACAGATTATCAATACATCTTCTTATTTAATAGAGGTGAGCGGGGAAGAGCTTCTTCAGCAGTTTGTTCAAGGAGAAAGATCCCGCCATATAGAAGGTTCTGGTCTGGGACTCTATATAGCAAAAAATATAGTAGAACTGATGGGCGGAAAATTATCCGTAGAAGTCAATCAGCAGGATTTTATTATACAAATGAAGTTTAGAGTAAAAGGCAGGGAGTAGCAAAGGAAGGCGGGATTGCTGATGCAATCCAGGCAAGATAGGAAAAGATAGGGAGAAGGTTATAGGGTTGAAAGAAAAAGTGTGAAATGTGAAAGAGGGGAGAGGGGAGTTGTAGTGGAAAATAAGAAGTACGCTTATTTTCTACGTTTGAAAAAGGCGTCGATAGACGCTCCACTCCCAATCGCCTCCCCCGAGCTGGGAAACTGAGACTTTCCTAACCCGTAAAAGCAACGAAAAACCATAACCAATAGCTAAAAATTTTCTTGGAGTAACAGGCAGGTTAAAAAGAAAGGCGGGATAGCTTTGCAACTCAGGAAGGATGCCTTCGGCACCTAGACTCTAGACGGCACACTCTTAGTAAGAAAAATGTGAAGTGTGAAAGAGGGGAGTGGGGAGTTGTGGACAAAAATAAGAAGAACGCTTATTTTCATCTATTTAATAAAAGTTTAGGATCAGTGCCGAAAGGTTCTATAACTCCACTCTTTCACTCTCTGATTCGCAGCTCTTTTCTTAAATCCTAGGATGGAAAGCTAAAACCTTTCACACACTATAACAGTAAATCTATTGTCCATAAAACGAGGATCCATAAGAGATACGGATCCTCAAATAGTATAAATTCAGATTAGAACGGAGGCAGCGATGTCAGTAAGTTATGGAAAAAAAGAAGATACGGATTTAGAATTTATGATTAATCTGAGCCGGGCATATTTATCAGTTCATAGAAATATCTGCCAAGTATTCACAAAGCACGGATTAACCTCTGCCCAGTTTGCCGTACTTGAAATTCTTTTTCATAAAGGAGATCTAACGGTAGGCCAAATTGTGAAAAGTATCTTAACAACAAGTGGAAATATAACGGTAGTCATTAAAAACTTGGAAAAAGACGGTTTAGTGACAAGAAAAACCAGCGAAGAAGACCGCCGGGTAGGAATTATTTCCATTACAGAAGAGGGCAGGAAATTAATTGAAAACGTATTTCCAGAACAGCTGGAAGCGGTAATGGAATCTTTTCAGCCGATCGAAGAAGAAAATAAAAAATTTATCAGCAGCGAATTACACAAATTATGGTACGAAAAAAAATAATCTAAAATCTTTATCTATAATAAATAAAGATTTTTTATTTATAATTAAAACATATAAAAAGATA
>JAAZME010000283.1 GCA_012798975.1 Gallicola sp. | reverse complement strand
TAGGGAGTCCTTCGATTAATCTTGCCTGATTATAAAGAAGCTCTGTATATAATTTCAAATCCTCTTCATTTTTTTCTGCTTGCGATTTTTTAAGCTTTTCGTAGATCGGATGATTTGGATTGATTTCCAATACTTTCTGAGCAGTCATACCCATAGAATTTGGCTGATTCAATAAAGCTTTTTCCATTTCGATAGAGATATCTCCTCTGGAAACCAAGCATACTGGGTCTTCTTCCAATCTCTTAGAGGTTCGGACTTCAACAACTTCATCTCCTAAGATATCTTTCATGCTTTCGAAAAGATCTTCATTTTGTTCTTCTTTGGAAGTATCTCCATCTAGACCTAAATCTTCTGATGAGATAGATTTGAATTCTTTGTCCTCATACTTTTGAAGAACTTTTAAAACAAACTCATCGATACTTTCTGTTAAATAAAGAATCTCGATATCTTTTTCTTTCAACGCGGATCCTTGAGGAAGTTTCTCGATTTGTTCAATAGAAGTTCCTGCTGCGTAGTAGATATATTCCTGATCTTCTTTTATGGAGTCTGCATATTCTTTTAAAGTGACGCGGGAGTCTCTCTTTGAAGAATAGAAGACTAGTAAATCCTGCAAAGGATCTTTTTTCATTCCGTAAGATTCATAGATCCCTAGTTTTAGCTGATTTCCAAAGGCTTGATAGAAAGTTTCGTAATCTTCAGGGCGTTCTTCCTGCATCTTTTTCAATTCTTGAGTGATTTTGTTTTCGATGTTCTTAGCGATGGTTAAAAGCTGTCTGTTGTGCTGCAAAGTCTCTCTGGAAATATTCAAACTTAAATCTTCAGAATCCACCACGACTTTTACAAAGCTGTAGTAGTCTGGAAGAAGAGCCTCGCATTTATCCATGATCAAAACACCGTTTGAGTAAAGCTGAAGACCTTTCTCATAATCTTTTGAATAATAGTCGAAAGGTGTTTGGCCTGGAATATAAAGAATCGCTCGATAAGAAACTGTTCCTTCTGCTGAAATATGAAGATGAGATAAAGGTTTGTCAAATCCGTAATGCTGATCAAGGTAGAAATTGTTATAATCTTCATCCGTTAAATCTTTTTTGTTTTTTTTCCAAATCGGAGTCATCGAATTCAATACTTCGGATTCTTGATATTCTTCATAATTCGGTTCTTCGCCTTCTGAAGCTGTGTTTCTGCTCTTTGTAACCATCATTTTAATAGGGTAGCGGATATAGTTGGAATATCTTTCAACAAGATTTTTCAAAGAATATTCTTCTAGATAAGAATCGTAGTTTTCTTCTTCTGTATTATCTTTTAATTCTAGAATAATATCTGTTCCGACAGAGTCTTTCGTTGTTTCAGAGATGCTGTATCCTTCTACACCTTCAGACTCCCATTTGAAGGCTTTATCCGAACCAAATTTTTTAGTAATAACAGTCACTTTTTTAGCAACCATAAAGGAAGCGTAGAAACCTACACCGAACTGTCCGATAATCTCTGCGGATTTGTCAGATTTTTTAAGTTCTTCTCTAAAATCTTGAGTACCGCTTTTTGCGATGGTCCCTAAATTTTCTTCCAAGTCGTTCTCGTCCATTCCGATTCCTGTATCGGATATGGTTAAGGTACGGTTTTCTTTATCTGCTTTTATCTCAATAAAATAATCTTCTTTGTTGAACTTCAGGTTGTCATCGGATAAGGTTTTGTAATACAGTTTATCGATGGCGTCAGAAGCATTTGAGATTAGTTCTCTCAAAAAGATCTCTTTGTTTGTATAAATCGAATTGATCATAAGATCCATTAATTTTTTTGATTCCGTTTTAAATTCTCTTTGAGTCATATCATTCATCCTTTCCTTGTTGTTAGCAATCATACTTGAATAGTGCTAATATTATTTTACGATTTACATTGATTCTTGTCAAGAATAGATCCTTTAATTGTTGACAATCTGAAAATATTAATATACAATTACATTATCACGGTAGCAAGATAAAGCGAGGGTTATTATGAAAACAACATTTTCTTCACAAATGAATATCCATCATCGCCATTTTATATTAATATAATAGTAGATAAAATGGTGTTTTGTGATGTTTATATATTGGAGTTTGCCATTTTGTCGAAAAGACGAAATGGTTTTTTTTATTCATAGGAGGAATAAATGAGTCAGTATAATATTGAAGGGGTCAATTATAAAGGAAAAGCTGAGATTGAAGTCTACGAGAAATTATCTCATCAGATTATCAAGCTTTGCGAAGGAGAAGGGTACACCCAGATCAGCACACCAAATTTCGAAGACTATGAATTATATCGAGGAAATACGAAAATAGATCGAGATAAAATGGTGAAAACCATAGACAGCAGCGGAAGGATTCTGGTGTTAAGACCGGATGCGACGATTCCTATAACAAAAATGGCGGCAAATCGGGAAATTGATCCAGAGAAGATTTTAAAATATTGTTATGCGACTACAATCTTTAGAGAATACCGATCTCGTAATGAGAAAGGCAGAGATTTTCTTCAGACAGGGGTAGAGTATTTCGGGGATGCTTCAGCGAAATGTGATGCAGAAATTATAGCCCTTGCAATAACAGTGGTTAAAGAGCTGGGTTTTAAAACGATACAGGTGGATATTGGAAATGTCAATTATCTTGAAGGGCTTTTCGATGCGCTGGATCTTCGAGATGAAATTAAAATGAGAATCCGATGCCTTATAGAAAGCAGAAATCTAGGGGATTTAGAATTTTATCTAGATGAAATAGAAATAAGCGACGAGTATAAACAAATGCTCCTTGCTTTTCCGAATCTCTTTGGTTCCTATGACCGCTGTATGAAAGAAGCGGAAGAATATGTACTCAATGATAAAATGAGTGAAGCGTTAGAACGGATTCGAGAAATTTATAAATATTTAGCAGATCGAGATCTGCATTCTTATATTAAGCTTGACATGGCCTTTACTTCTAATTTGAATTACTATTCGGGTATGGTCTTTAACCTATATGCAGGGTCAGCCCATACCTCGGTTTTAAGCGGAGGGCGTTATGATCATCTGTCGGAGCAGTTCGGCATAAAAAGACCTGCCTGCGGTTTCGGGATGAATTTAAATCTTGTGATCGATTATATCAAAGAAGATCAAAAAGATGAGGTGGTTCATATTGCTTTGGCGAAAGGAAGAGTAGCGAAAGAAACCATGAAATGTTTTGCTGCTTGCGGTATAGAATTTCCAGAGTACAGCAAGGAATCCAGAAAACTGTTGTTTCTAGATAAAACTGAAAAAATAGAAGTGATATTTGTAAAATCGCCGGACGTTCCGGTCTATGTACAAAGCGGGGCAGCGGACTTGGGAGTCGTTGGGAAAGATGTTTTGAACGAAGCGGATTATGAAGCCTATGAATTGATGAACTTAAATATCGGAAAATGCATGATGGCAACGGCGAAAATAAAAGGCGAAGAGATCGATTATAATCGTAAAATCATTATCGGCACAAAATATCCGAAAACGGCGAAAGAATATTTTGACGGATTGGGAGTAAGCACAGAAATTATTAAGCTAAACGGTTCTGTAGAATTAGGACCTATTGTAGGTCTTTCTGATATTATAGTAGATATCGTAGAGACAGGTGATACTCTTCGGGAAAATGGTCTTGAGGTAGGGGATAATATAATGGAAATCGGATCAAGACTTATCTGCAATAAAGTGGCTTTAAAAACAAAACGAGATGAAATAGAAGATATCATTGG
>JAAZME010000217.1 GCA_012798975.1 Gallicola sp. | reverse complement strand
GACTTGTCGGCCCTAGATTTTTCTAGAGCAAGGACAAAAAGCATTTTATCATAATACACAAAAACAAGCAAGGAAAATCAATTGTTTTTCCCTGCTGTTCTTAGAAATTGCTGTAAATAAACTCTGGTGCCTGGCTGACATCGCTTTGGAGCAGCCAGTATAGGACAATCGCCATAATTGCAAGGTACATAATCAGAGAAGATCCTATTATTTCAGCTATACTATTGATTATGGAATTTTTGAATTTCTTCATCGATATACACCCACCCCTTCTCGCCTATATGCATAATATCTTTTAAAAAATAAGGATCGTACTCATGATCCGAATAATCTATGAGTTCTAAGTTCTCTTCTTTTGCTAGTTTTCTTATATTATCGTAGTACGTCTTTCTCTTTTCTTTCGAAAATCCGGTATAATCGCTCCATTTTCCATGAAGAGGCATCGAAATGAGTTTAAGATTAAGATTCTGTTCTTTTGCTATTTTTATAAACAAAAGCAGATCGTCGTATTCCGCAGATTCGCTGTAGTCCACATCGTTTTGAGAGTTTTTAAGGGATATCAGCTTTGATTTCATATATTCATTAAAATACCCGTCTTCAACTTCAAACATATTGTTTGAACCCTTTTCTTTCGCTCTTCTGCCTGCTTCTTCCAGCATCGTCTCTTTCTTTGGAAGTTTTGGATTCGTTTCCACTGCTTTATAACCTGAGGTGTCTTTTTTCTGAAGTTCTTCGAGCATATTCTTTTTATAATGCCACTGGGATTTGTAATTTTCTGCTGTTAACAAAATTTTATCTTTTATCCCTTTTTTCTGATAGCTGTCGTAAATAGATTTTAAAGTATCATATGTTTTCTTTGTCTTTTCAGATCCTACAAAAAGCGACAAGGTTCTTTTCGCAAATATATCTTTTGACTCATCAGAGATCTTTTTATTTCTTAAAACCTCTTCAAAGATGTCCGGTGTAATAAAAGCAGCTGCCGCTTCCTTTTGAATCCCCTCTTTCGTGAACCATTGAGGCGAAATGATAAGCATTACCTTTTTATCCTCCAGTTTCTCCCCCATCGCCGCGATTACACCTGCATGGACTAAAGACTGGCAGCCTCCTCTTCCTATTCTTAAGGTGTTCAGCTCCTCTGAGCGAAAGCATTTGAAGGGATAGTATGGAGTATCTTCATCGGAATTCAGTTCGCTGGAGCCTAAAACTGTTATCGTATTTTCTCCTGCAAGATGTCTTAAAAGATAACTGTTCCCAAACTTCCGATCGCTAAGATACGTTCTCATAAAAGACATTGGAGTGTGGTCTATTTTAGAATCGAAATAGCGATCAGCGCCAAAAAAAGTAAGCACTAAGAGAATAATCGTAATCCCAAATCCAATAAGTTTATTCATCTTCTAATTTATTTTTTACTACTTCGACTATTTTTCTTGGCGTATCAAAATCTTCTCTTGCTACTTCCGTTGGAGAAATAATTACATCTAATTCATCCTCTAACTCCACGATCAGATTCACAACTCCTAAGGAATCCAATAAACCTAGTTCAAAAACATTTGTATCAAGATTTTCTCTCAGGCTTTCTTCCCCTGTAATATCTACTAATATATCCATTACTTTTTCTTCCATAAAATCCTCCTGTTATATATAATGCTTCACTACTTCTAAAAATCTTCCCGAAAAAATCAAAAAACTAAACATTACCAAATGAAAGGTAACAAACCAGCTCAATATTTTATAAGCAAGGCGGTCTTTGATTTTTTCATAAAACGTAAACTTCTTTTCATAAAGATCATTTACTGCTAATAACACTCCATGAAATAAACCGTACAAAAGATAACTTGCCGTAAGCCCATGCCAGGCTCCCATAACAAACATATTTATAATATAAGAGAGAAAGGCAATCGCGATCATCGACTTTAAAACTCTTTTTTTCATAATATTTTTTACAATTCTTGAAAACACAAAATCTCTAAACCAGTGGGAAAGAGATATATGCCAGCGATTCCAAAAATCTTTAATATCTACACTTATAAAGGGCATATTAAAGTTCATCGGAGTTTGGATTCCCATAATATTTGAAGCGCCTACCGCCATCAAACTATAACCTGCAAAATCAAAAAACAAATAAAAACCATACAAATACATATAACCCAGTACATCTGTCAGTTCAAAGCCTACGGCATACAGCTGAAGCTTTTCATACAAGATATAAGAAATGATAAATTTGTATGTATATCCTAAAATGATTCTAAAAATTCCATTCCCTAAAAGATCTGCATATTCCCTTGGAGGCTTGTAGCGTTGTGCATCTTCTCTAAATCTCCTGTACCGGTCAATAGGACCAGAACTCATTGCCGGAAAAAAGATCATAAAGGGAAGAAAGTTCCGGAATTCTACTTTCTTTATCAAACCATCGTAGATTTCTATGACGATCTGTATCGTCTTAAAACTGATATAGGAAATCCCCAAGAAACTATACAACTCCATATCAAGAGGTCCAGAGATCTTATTTAAAAAGAGAGGGAGTATCGCAATAAAAAGCGATGAATAATAATAAAATTTATTTCTTTTATATTTTTTCCGCAAGACCGCATAAGACTTTATATTGATCCACTGCACTATCAAATACATGATTAATAGAAAAAGCTGATTCATATTTCTGCTATAGATCAATACCACAAAAACAATGGATGTCATCGTAATCCAGGAACGCTGTTTCTCCCCTAAAAAACCTAGTATCAACGAGACTGCCAGGATTCCAAAAAGAAGAAAGAAAAAATCAATACCTTCAAAATAATTCATCTTAATACTCCATTAACTGCTTGCGGTCTATTTTTCCATTTCTATTTATAGGCAGCGCATCTATGTATACAAAACGCTGGGGAATCATATATTTTTGCAGGTATTCGCCCAATAATTCTTTCAGTTTTAGAGTCCGCTTGTTTTCATCTTTTATGGAGCCTTTGTATACGATAAAGGCTGTAAGCCTTTGGACTTTTCCTTTGTTCCAAAAAGGAATGACACAAGACTTTTCTATTTCTTCTAAGCGGTCCATGTTTTTTTCGATATCCGACAGCTCAATACGATATCCATGCATTTTGATTTGATCGTCGATTCTCCCGCCGCAGAAATAGTAACCCTCTTTTTGAAAACCAATATCGCCCGTCAAATAAAAAGGAAGTCCGCTGTCCTTCTCTTTCCCAAAAACTTTCCCTGTCAATTCCTCCGATTTATAATAGCCGAGACCTACCGTATCTCCAAGGATCATGATCTCACCTTTTTCTTCCTTAGCTTCTTTCATAATCTTTAGAATCGTGCCGGGTTTTGGCTTTCCGATAGGTAGAGGATTGAAGTGTTCGATAATATCTTCTGTAATTTCTATAGAAGTGACACAAACAGTAGATTCTGTCGGTCCGTATGTATTTATAATTCTAGCCTTGGGAAATCTCTTTTTAAGTTTTTTCGCTGTTTTATTTGTAAGAATCTCGCCGCAAAATAAAAATGTATGGAGATTCGGCAAAAGGTCCTCTTGAAAGTTCCTTTCTGCAAGACACAAATCCGCGAAAGAAGGAGTTGATACCCATATATTTGCCTTCGATTTCTTCAACTCTTCCATAAGAACTGGATAATCAGACTGTGACTCTTTGTCTAAAACATAGAGAATCGAACCGCTGCCTAAAGCCATATATAAGTCCATAACCGACAAGTCAAAAGAGAAGGGCGCTTGATTCAAGATAACAGAGTCTCTTTCAGTTTTTCCGATATCTATAATCCATCTCGTAAAGGCTTCTACATTTTTAAGCCGGATCATCACGCCTTTCGGTTCTCCAGTACTCCCTGATGTGAAAATAATATAATAAAGATCTTCCTCTTTCACATAATCAGAGGAGCTTACTGTCTTTTTTTCGAAAGATACAATCTCCTTGATCTCTTCAAGTCCCACAGCCTTCTCCACAGGAAGACTATCGATCGTAAAGACAATTTCGGAACCCACCTTATCGATGATTTTTAATACACGATCTCGAGGTGTGCTGCTGTCTACTGGACAATAAGACCTACCGGATTTTACACAGCCCAAAAACACAGCTATCATCAGGGGATCTTTGTGACCGTAAACCACAATAGGTCTCTTATCCTCTCCTAAAACTCTTTTCAAATAAGAAGCAATACGATCGGAATCTTCGTCTAATTCTTTATAAGAATAATCTTTGTCTTTATATTTATAAAATACACGATTATCTTTTGCGTATTTTTTAATATGTTCTAATATCATGGCAACTCCTCCGGCTTCTATCCTGTTTTATTCATAAAATCTTAATCCCTATAAGACTATAGGACTTAATTTCTATAATAAAAATAATACTTGTTTAAATAACAGTATAGATAATAATTATAAAGAAATTATAAATATATAGCAAACAGCCCTCTCTGATCTTTTTTTCTTGATTATCTTCCTCTAATACATTCAAATTCAGCCCTTTGTCCCCTCTTTCTAGACAAAAAAATAAGAGCTGAAAGAATTCTCAGCTCTTATCTTAGACATAATGTAGATATTTGGCACCCCCAGCCGGACTCGAACCAGCGAATCTCCCTTAGGAGGGGAGTATTATATCCTGCTTAATTATAGGGGCGTAGGAAGAAGAAAAGGAGACGAATGAAAACCGTAATTTCCATTCGTCATCTTTATCCTTTTATTTTAAAAATAAAGCATGCTTTTAAAAAGAGAAAACATACTTTGGGTAGATCGAAGAACTCTGGTTCCCGGGTCCGCAGCTTCATAATCTTCTTTTACAATAAGATCTATTTTCCGGATAGCATTTCCACCCGGTTCAACTAGAAGCTCGCCTACTTTATCGCCTTTTTTCAAAGGAGCTTTTACGTCCAAAAGCTCTGCCTTATAGCTTACACCTTTATCTTTATTGATGATCATTTTCAATTCTTCAGAAGGATAGATTTGTATCTCTCCCGCTTTAGAAGAACTTAATTCTACCGTATCATACACCTTCTCTGAATCTACTATTTGTGTTACAGCAAAATTGTTTTGAACAAAATACAGAAGTTCTCGCATACTGTCGTTTCGGATCTGTTTATCTTTAGCTCCCATAGATATTCCTATGGTGCGAAACTCTTCTTTTCCTTGATTTCCAGCCCCTTTAAGGGTTGTAATCAAACAGTTCCCGGCTTTGTCTGTTGTCCCTGTTTTCAAACCGTCTACCCCGGCAATTGTGCCGATAAAAGGTACTGTTGAAGGCTCGCTGAAGTTCCGTTTCGGCTGCACTAAAGTATTTGTGTTGGAGATTTCTAAAACCCTTGGATAATGATCTAATAAGTGCACTGTCATTTTAAAAAGTTCTGCCGTACTCATAGTGTTTTCCGTGTTTCCAATGGGAAGACCGGAAGCATTGTGAAACTTTGCTGTGCTTAATCCGATTTCTCTGGCTTT
>JAAZME010000269.1 GCA_012798975.1 Gallicola sp. | reverse complement strand
TAAAGCTTTAACAGCCATTGTGGGTCTTAACGAAGGAGTTATAACGCCTCAGTCTACGTATAATATTCAAGGGAAACAATGGCAGAAGGACAGCTCTTGGGGCGGATATAGAATAAGCAGAGTCATCGAAAATAATGGTCCGATCAATTTATCAAAAGCGATGGCAGATTCAGACAATATCTACTTTGCAAGAGTTGCGCTGGACACGGGAGCGGACAAGTTTTTAGCAGGTCTAAAGGCTCTGGGAATGAGTGAAGCAGTTCCTGGAGATTATCCATTTTATACTTCTCAAATTACCAACAGCGGAGTCTTTGACAACGAGATCCTTCTTGCAGACAGCGGCTACGGACAAGGAGAGATTTTAGTGTCTCCAGCTCAAATGGCGATGATCTACGGAGGAATCGTCAACAAAGGAAATATCATGAAACCGCAAATGCTTCTAGAGGCAGAGGATGAAGTATGGAAAGAAAATATTTCAAGCCTTGAACATCTAGATGATGTAAAAGCTTCTTTAAGAAGAGTTGTTACAGATACCTATGCCGGACCGATCGGCCGTTCCTTTGCAGAAATGGCAGGAAAGTCGGGAACAGCAGAGTTTAACAAAACAAGCCAAGATCAAAAAGCGGATACGAGAGGATGGTTTGTAGGATACGACCAGGCAAATCCGAATCTCGTTCTCGCTTTAACCGTAAACAATGTCCAAGACAAAGGACTTCACTATACCCACAGCAAATTCGGCAGAGTCTTCGACGGATTATATGCTGACGGGAAGTATGAAGTAGTACAACCTCAGCCAGAAGAACCGGCAGCAGAACAGCCGGCTGCAGAGGAACCTTAGAAAAGAGTCAAAGAGTGAAAGAGTGAAAGAGTGGAGTGGAGGTCAACTTTTTCGCAATTGCTCAAAAGTTCACTTAAGAATAAGACAAAAAAACCCTATTTTACAATTTGTAAAATAGGGTTTTATATTCGATTACCATAGTCTTTAAGAAAAAACAATACTATTTAAAAATTAGGAGTAAAAAATTGTATCTTTTTTCAAATGTAGAAAATAAATGTTTCTATTATTTTCCACCATAACTCCCCTCTCCCCTCTG
The DNA here is from genome assembly GCA_012798975.1 of Gallicola sp. Classification (GTDB taxonomy): domain Bacteria; phylum Bacillota; class Clostridia; order Tissierellales; family Peptoniphilaceae; genus JBQKLI01. Next base: position 4,926 of record JAAZME010000269.1, on the reverse strand, counting down.
TCACACTCCACACTTCTTCTAGATTAGTCATTTGAGTCTGTTTCATAATCGGTGGAGTCGATGGAGTCGATATTTCCTAACTCAAAAAGTTGGGAAAAGAAGTTGGGAATAGAGCTGATCTTTCGAAGATCTACTTTATAGTGGTTTTTGTGGAAGAAGATATTGTCTCTTAAGTCGTAGGAGTAGCGTTTATTGATAATAATAGCTTTTTTTAAAGTCATATAGGCTTCTACTTCTTCTATTAAATGATCTTGATCCTTGTAATAAATTGTGAAAGAATAGATCAAAGGATAGTTTACAATCCTTTTCATCAAGAGAAGAGAAAGGAATATAATCACAGAAGCGATAGAGCCCATAAAATAGTAGCCCATACCCATGGCTATTCCTATGGCGGCAGTCGTCCAAATAGATGCAGCACTGGTTAAGCCTTTGATTTTGTTTTTCGTTAAAATAATGGTACCGGCTCCCAAGAAACCAATACCGTTTACGATTTGAGCTGTCATTCTTGTCATATCCGTAGATAAGACTTTTGCGGCTTCCGGATCTCTGGCTAAAAGAATACTCTGATAGGTAGCGTTTACTTGGATTAAAGATAATAGACAGGCTCCCATGCACACCAGTATATGAGTCCGCAGTCCTGCAGGATGGCCTTTCATTTCTCTTTCATATCCGATGAGAGCGCCGACTGCTATAGAGGCGATGATTCGAACCACAATTTCTTCTCGGCTTAAACTATACAAAATCTCACTCTCCTTTATTGATATTTAACAAATTATTTCCCTAATTTTAACATTATGCTACTTTGAAGTCAAAAGAATACTATTTTAAAGACAATTTACAGGAGGAATTATGATATTATCTAATAGAAGCAGTCAATTTACAGATTCTGTGATTCGGAGGATGACTCGAATTTCCGACAGCGCTGGTGCTATAAACTTGGCACAGGGGTTTCCGGATTTTGATCCCCCGAAAGAAATGCTCCAGCGGCTTTCGGAAGTGGCAATGGAAGGTCCCCATCAATACAGTGTTACGTGGGGAGCGGCGAATTTTAGAGAAGCCCTGGCAAAAAAACAATCCCATTTTATGAATATGGAGATCGATCCGGAGAAAGAAATCGTTGTTACCTGCGGAAGTACAGAAGCGATGATGGCATCGATGCTTGCCGTAACAAATCCAGGAGATAAAGTGGTGGTCTTCTCGCCATTTTACGAGAATTATTCGGCTGACGCTATACTCGCTGGCGCAGAACCGATTTATGTGTCTTTGAAGGAGCCGGAGTTTTCCTTTGATCCCAATGAGCTGGAAGAAGCCTTTGCATTAAAACCCAAAGCTCTTATACTCTGCAATCCTTCCAATCCTTCTGGTAAAGTGTTCACAAAAGAAGAGCTGCAAACAATAGCGGATTTAGCCGTAAAATACGACGTTTTTGTCATTACCGATGAAGTTTATGAACACATACTCTATGCGCCTCATAAACACGTATATATTGCCTCTATGCCTGGTATGAGAGAAAGGACGATCTCCTGCGGATCTCTTTCAAAAACATATTCGATTACAGGATGGAGGCTTGGATATGTAATTGCGGCTCCTTATATTATCGAGAAGATACGAAATGTCCATGATTTCCTTACGGTAGGCGCTCCAGCACCCCTTCAGGAAGCGGCGGTGGCGGGTTTGGAGTTCGGCTGGGATTATTATGAAAAACTCGCCGAAGATTATCGGAGAAAGAAAGATCTGCTTCTTCAAGGTCTTTCAAGTTTAAAGATTTCTCATACGGATCCTCAAGGAGCTTACTATGTTCTGTTGGATATTTCATCATTCGGATACGAAAGCGATTATGAATTCTGTAAAGATCTGACGACAAAAATCGGTGTTGCAGCGGTGCCGGGTTCTAGTTTTTTCAGAGAAAATATTCAAAAATATGCGAGAATCCACTTTGCAAAGAAGGACAGCACCTTAATTAGGGTATTAGAAAGATTAGAAGGAATCAATCGGTTAAAGAAATGATTTAAAAGGGAGGATAAGCATCATGGATTATAAATATATAGAAGAGACGAGAAGAATAGTGGCCTTGGATGGCGAAAAGGAAGCTGGTGTAATCACTTACAGCGATACGGGAAATGGTGTATGGATTTTTGATCATACTTATGTAGAACCGGAGTATCGGGGAGGGCCTATTGCCGGAACTCTTCTGGATCGTTTAGTAGAGATTGCGAGGAAAAATAAGGTTAAGATCATCCCTCAGTGTTCTTATGTGAGAAGAAAGTTCGATAAAATTCCAGAATATCAAGAATTAGAGTATAAAGCTTAAAAAAGGGGGAACCCTCCCCCGGGGATAGGATAAATCAAGGAGGGGAGATAATGAAGAGAATTATCGTAGAAGGTATACCAAAGGATGTAGATGAAAACTGTACAGCAGAAGATGTGCTGAAACTTTTAGAGACAGAAATAGATCTGCCGGTAGCTGCAGTTATCGACGGAAAAGAAGTAAGCTTAAATGAAAAAATCGGAGAGGGAAAAAATATTTCCTTTTTAGAACGGCTTCATCTCCCGGGTTATTGGGTTTATCTGCGTTCATTATCCTTCTTGTTTATTATTGCAGTGAAGGAGATTTACCCAGATGCAAAAGTGAAAATTATTCACTCGATGAATAATGAGATTTTTGGAAGAATTCTTTACAATGGAGAGATTGATTACAAAAGAATCGAAAAGAAAATGTGGGATATTGTTCAGGCGGATGAGTATATCGAAAAGGTGCGGGTCCCAAAAAAATTGGCTCAAAAAATATTCGACCGTCAGAATATGGAAGATAAAAATAAACTATTAAGTCATGCAGTAGACTATGAAATTATAAGCCTGTATTACAGCTGCGGCATTTATGATTATTTTTATGGTCCTATGATCCCGAGTTTCGGATATATCGATAAATTTAAACTAGAATCGTTTGAAGACGGATTTCTACTGCTGCTGCCTCGTGTGTATAATCCAGAAGAAGAGCCGACACATTGGGATATTCCAAAACTTCGCCAAGTCTATAACGAGATGGAAATTTGGGCAGGGATACTAGGAATAGACAGTGTAGGAGAATTGAATAAAAGGGTAGAATTGGGGAAACTTCAAGAAATCGTATTAATATCAGAAGGGCTTCAGGAAAAGAAAATTTCCGATATCGCCGATGAAATCAAGGATCATATCGATCGGACAAAGCTGATATTAATCGCTGGCCCCAGCTCCTCTGGAAAGACTACTTTCTCTAATCGTTTAGCGATTCAGCTTAGAGTGTTGGGGCTTTTGCCAAAGGCCATTGCAATGGATAATTATTTTAAAAGCCGAGAGAGTCTTTCCAAAGAGGGAGACGAGGTTATGGAATCTGTAGAAGCTGTAGATGTAGAGGCTTTGCAGAAGGACCTTTTAACACTTCTTGCCGGAGGAGAAATAAACTTAAGGGTGTTTGATTTTATCGAAGGAAAACAGAAAACTACAGAAGAACGATATTCATTGAAGGAAAACTCCATTATTATACTAGAAGGGATACACGGGTTAAATGAAGTTACAACCAGTATGATCCCGAAAGATCAAAAATACAAAATCTATGTAAGCGCCCTGACTCCTTTAAATCTGGATGATCATAATAGTATCTATGTATCGGATTTAAGACTTATGAGACGTATTGTAAGAGATCACAATACGAGGGGGCATGATGCGATAGCAACTTTAAAACAGTGGAATCATGTGCGCAGAGGAGAAGAAAAGAATGTATTTCCCTATCAGGAAGAAGCAGATGTGATGTTCAATTCTTCGCTGATCTATGAAATGATCATTTTAAAAGATCATCTTCTGCCTTTATTAGAGGAAATTCCTGTAAATCATGACACCTATTTAGATGCTCAGCGGCTGATAAGATTGTTAGGTTTTTTCGAAGCGAAACAGACAGATGTTATTCCGAAGAACTCTATTTTAAGAGAATTTATCGGGGGAAGCTGTTTTGATGTGTAAAAGATATAAGGAAGTGGAAAATTGAAAGATAAAAAAATTGGCGGGTTGATTCTATTTTCGAAAGGAATGCTTGATAATAATATGAAAATAGGATCTATCACCGTTTTGGAAAGAATTATATTAACCTATCAGCAGGTAGGATTGGATCCCATTGTTGTTGTAAGCGATATGGATCTTTATTATATGGTCAGCAATTTAAAGAAATACCCGATTATATATCTGCAGAAGGAAAAGAAAAAAGGAACCATCGATTTGTTAAAAGCCGGGGTGAAGTATTTAAGTACGAAATGCCATGCTCTTTTATATACGCCGGCTGTAACACCGATGTTTACAGCAAATACTCTGACAAAGCTGATCGAAGAGAAAGGAAATCTTGTGACACCTTCTTATAAATTTAAAAGCGGACATCCTCTTTTAATCAGAGAAGCGTTGTATCAGCCTATTTTGAAAAGCTCTTTATCTTTGAAAGATACGATAAGAAGCTTTTCTGAAGAGCGGGTATTTGTAAATATCGAAGACAGCGGAGTTTTGTCTACGGTAGATAAGAAAGGCGAGATTGATGATATTTTAAAAGACCATACAAATCAGCTCTTAAGCGAATATGTTGAGGTACGCCTTGAGAGGGAAAAGAAGTTTTTTGATGAGAGAGCGAAACTTCTTCTTGTGCTTTTAAAAGAAATGAAAACCATGGGTAAAACCTGCCAGCATATGGCGCTTTCCAAGAGGAAGGCATGGGATATAATCAATGAAATGGAGAGGGAACTGGGTTTTAAAGTAGTCGACAGAAGACATGGGGGAAGAGACGGAGGCAGTACCGAGCTTACAGAAAAAGGCGAAGAATTTTTATATCGGTATTTAGAATTAGAAAACGAGATAAAAAAATATGCCCATAAGCGGTTTCAAGAACTTTTCGGCGATTATATAGAGGAG
>JAAZME010000211.1 GCA_012798975.1 Gallicola sp. | reverse complement strand
TCTAGGACTTGGAAGAATAGAGGATTTTGAAATGGAGGTCCATTTCCGAAACACCTACGGACAACGACGCTCTATAAGAAGATATTTTGAAGAAAGAAAAAAGAAAATCTACGCAGTAGGGGATAATGGAGGGCTGCTGCAGAAAGAGGATGGAACGGTTATCCCTTTTGGCGATGTTTCTCTCTATGAAAACCGAGAAGAGCTGGAAAATATCCCTGTGGTGGAAGGGGAAAGTTTTTACTTTAGAGACCTTACTTACGATGATAAAAAGATATTAGAGGAAGAAGACGAGCAGGTCCCTGAGTGGATAAAGATGATTCCAGAAGAGGAACACCGCTGTTATACCCTTGTAAAAAAAGAATCGGGAGAAGTCTGCGGACATATCACAACTGTTCCAGAGAACTATGGAACTTTAAAAATCATTATTCGATTCTATTCCAATAGTGACGAAAGAATTATAACAGCAGGGAATGCCTTTTTCAGCAGTGTTTTCGAAAACACCGGTTATCATCGCATCGAGTGCAGAATGTATAATGATTATTCCATAGAAAAAGAGTTTTTAGAAAAAACAGGATTTGATTTAGAAGGAGTCTTGGAAGATAAGATCGCTTGGGAAGGAGAATATATAACAGAATATATCTGCAGTTTAAAGAAATAAAAAAGCGAGTAGGGAGCAGGGAATAGGAAGTAAGGAAAAGGGAATAGGGAATAGGGAATAGGAAATAGGAAATAGGGATGGAAGAAACAAAGAACGTGTTTCTTCTGTTTTATTTTAATAAAAGAAAAGGAAAGTGGAGTTTTTCCACTTTCCTTCATTAACTCCACTCTCCACTCTTACACACTCCACACTTCTTCTTTTCTAGTATCCGACTTTCGCTAAGAAGAAGTCTCTAGGGTAGATCCCTAGTTTATCGACGTACTCGATAATTTCATCTCTGTTTGCGTTTTTGAAGACAAAGTAAGCGATGTCGTTTTTCTCTTTAAATTCGATAGGCTGGAACTTGTCTGAAATTTTTCGGAAGGTATTTGTATTATTGCTGATTCTTAAATAATACTGTCCTTTGGCGCTTTCATTTAAATTCTTAAATTCTTTTTTATCGTGATTTAGATTTACAGTGGCGTGTGTTAATAAAATATCGATAACATCTCTTGCAACAGCATCTCCTGTTGGAAGTTTGCCTGCTCCATAGCCGTAGAATTTCAAAGGCCCGATATTATGGCCTACAAAGGAGATAGAGTTGAATGCCATATCTACAGTTGCGAAATAATCGGATTTATCAACAATTGTCGGCTCAACGCTTGCGACATAGCCTTCTTCAGTTAATTTAGACATTCCAAGAAGCTTAAGAGTAGAATCCATATGTTCGATATAATCCACATCTTCTTTTATGATGGTAGAAATACCGTATGTTTCGATTTCTTCTTCATCGATAGATGTATGATAAGCGATGGAGCTTAGGATTCGAAGCTTTCTCATACTGTCAAGTCCTTCTACATCTGCAGTAGGATCTGCTTCTGCATAACCTAATCTTTGTGCATCTTTTAAGATTTCTCCATAAGAAATTTTTTCTTGGAACAGTCTGCTTAAGATATAGTTGCAGGTTCCGTTTAAAATTCCCTGGATGGATTCAATATCGTTGATAAGGATTTCTTCTTTTAGGGGCTTTATAATCGGGATACCGCCGCCTACAGAAGCTTCATATAATAGACTGCGTCCTTCTTTTGCAGCGATTTCGTGAAGGGAGTCGTAGTATTTCGAGATTACAGATTTATTGGCAGTGACTACATCTTTTCCTTTTTCCAGCGAAGATTTTATATAATCATATCCTTGTTCCAATGCGCCTGTAAGCTCTACTACAATATCAATTTCTTCGTCCTCTAAGATTTCCGTAAAATCATTGGTGATCTTAACCGTGGGAGCAAGATTTCTTTCTTTCTCCAAATTACTTACAAGGACAGCAGAAATTTCGAAGGTATCTTGAATAACTTCTTCGATCTTTTCTTTTCTTTCCATCAGGATTTCATATAATCCCTGACCTACAGTACCCATTCCAAGAATAGCTATTTTCTTCAACTTAAGTCACCTCTAATAATATTTCTATATTCATTCTATAATACAGATTACTATTTATTATACGTGAGATGCTGTAAACTGGCAAATCAAGAGGATTCATAAAGGAGTTTGAGAAAATTATATTGATTCTTTCTCTGAAATAGGATAGCCGTATATTTGTGCGATCTCCTCTATACCTTCTTGAATTTCTTCTCTAGAGAAGTTTAATTCGCGCAGTCTTTCATCGCTATAGTATAAGATTCGAAGATAAAACTGCAGAAACGAGAAAAGATATTCCGGCTTGTCGGGATCGGCATGTTCGAAGATGAAATTTTCCCCTTCATTGATCAGATCTGCTCGTATATAGCCTTCTAACAGAAGTTCAAAATCATTTTTTTCACGAAACTCTTCTTGAGTCACCTTTTTAGCGTATTGTCCTCCCATTGTGTAAAGATAGTCTGTGTAGATGGTAATAGATTTTAAAAACCAATCTTCTTGTAGATTCATTGGGTGCTCCTTTCCCCTTATTAATTTTGGAATATGCAGAATTTTACACAAATTTAACGATATAGATGTCTAACCAGCCTGTCTCAAGGGTAC
>JAAZME010000168.1 GCA_012798975.1 Gallicola sp. | reverse complement strand
GAGGACTTTACATGACCCAAGTACATTTTACACTGAATAGTGATGAGGTTCAAAGTATTATTGAACACTCGGTAAAAGATGATGTGTCTAAAAATATTTTGACGACAGTTTTCAATCAATTGATGGAGAACCAACGAACGGAATATATTCAAGCCGAGGACTATGAACGATCCGAAAGTCGCCAGAGTCAACGAAACGGCTACTACGAGCGTGATTTTACGACTCGAGTAGGTACACTTGAATTAAGAGTACCTAGAACACGTGATGGCGAATTTTCACCTACGGTGTTTGAGCGGTATCAGCGAAATGAAAAGTCGCTGCTCGCTTCAATGCTTGAGATGTATGTATCAGGCGTCTCAACACGTAAAGTCTCAAAAATTGTTGAAGAACTGTGTGGTAAATCAGTTTCTAAGTCCTTTGTTTCTAGTCTGACTGAACAGTTAGACCCAATGGTCAATGAGTGGCAAAACCGCTCACTATCAGAAACAAACTATCCTTACTTAATGACAGATGTTCTTTATATAAAAGTACGAGAAGATCACCGTGTTCTTTCTAAAAGCTGTCATATCGCCATTGGTATAACTAAAGAGGGGGACCGTGAAATCATCGGCTTTATGATTCAAAATGAAGAGAGTGATGATACGTGGTCCAACTTCTTTGATTACTTAAAAGAAAGAGGCTTACAAGGTATAGAACTCGTAATTTCTGATGCCCATAAAGGCTTAGTATCTGCGATTCGTAAATCCTTTACCATCGCAAGTTGGCAGAGATGTCAAGTTCACTTCTTAAGAAATATCTTTACAACGATTCCTAAGAAAAACTCTAAACCTTTTAGAGAAGCTGTAAAAGGAATCTTTAAGTTTATGGATATCAACTTAGCACGAGAGGCCAAAAATCGCCTAGTTGGAGATTATATCGACCAGCCGAAATACACAAAAGCTTGCGAGACCTTGGATAATGGCTTTGAAGATGCCTTTCAATACACTGTCTTGGGTAACTCCCACAATCGACTGAAAAGCACCAACCTTCTTGAGCGACTGAACCAAGAAGTACGTAGAAGAGAAAAGATCATTCGAATCTTTCCCAATCACGCTTCAGCTAATCGTTTAATTGGAGCAGTCCTTATGGACCTGCATGACGAATGGCTGAGTTCTACAAGAAAGTATATTAAGTTTGGCAAGTAAGAAACTATGGAAACATTGTATAGTATTTTACACAAGATTATGGACTTGACTTGAAAAAAAACTTACTTATTCTGTTAAAAACAACTTTAATTCTTTTACTGTTAATGACAATCACAACTACTACGAATGCGGAGAAATTATACTTAAATGACAAGACATTAAATCTTACGAGTCATAACAATGATGAAGGAGAAGAGGAATTTAAGGGAGAAAGTATTAACATGATACTAGATCAACGGATATCGGAACCAAGTTTAGATAATAATATTCATGAGGAAAACGATATAATAGAAAACGAGGATTTTATCAAAGACCAAGAAGAAAAATTCGAAACAGTTAAACAAAAGGCGAT
>JAAZME010000296.1 GCA_012798975.1 Gallicola sp. | reverse complement strand
TTACAGTTTTTGCCAGATCTAAGGAAATTCAGATTAAAAAATATATCGGAGCATCCAATCCGATGATTACATCTCCTTTTATAATTGAAGGTATTGTTTTCGGGTTGATCGGTTCAGCATTGGCATTTGTAATTGTATACTTATTATATAATTATCTGTTCGAGAACTACAGCAGAGCTGTGTTTAATTTAATATCGAGCTATCTAATTGATCCGGCTATGATTATGACGAATATTTTGATAATATTAATTACATTAGGTGTAGGAATTGGAGCTTTAGGTTCTATATTTTCAGTTAGAAAACATTTAGAAGTTTAAAGGAGGAAAACTTGAATCAGACTTGGATGAAAAAAGGAATTTCTCTATTGTTAGTATCTGCTTTTGTATTATCTCCAGGTATTTCATCAGCCAGCAGATTAGAGGAATTAAATAAAAAGAAAGAAGAGACGCAATCTCAGATTAAAGAAAAGAATACGGCTATTGAAAACATATCTTCGCAAAAAGATGAACTATATTCCGAAATTGCAGTATTAGATATAGAAATAGAAAAAGTGGGCGCAGAAATTGAAGAATCTAGAAAAGAAATTGATTCATTAAAAATTTCTATTGAGAAAACGCAAAAGGAAATCGGCGATTTAAAGTCCAGTATAGCATTAAGAGAAGAAGAGTTTAAGAAACGTCTGGTAACCATGTATATCAACAGCAAAACAGGATATGCGGAAGCTTTGCTGGGTACAGAAAATGTAGATGATCTTTTATCAAAAGCGACTATGATGAGCTATATTTCCAATTACGACAAAGATATTTTAAATAGTCTAAAGCACGATAAGATTACGCTGGATGTTAAGGAATCAGAACTTCAAGGAGAGAAAACCGCAGCTGAAATCGCACAGCGGAACTTGGAAGAAAAAAGTCTTGAGTTAGAAAATGCGGCAACAAAAAAACAAGATAAAATGGCTGCATTAGAAGGTTCCTTAATGTCGTCTCAAGAAGAAGTAGAGGCGCTTCAAGCAGAAGCTTCCAAGATCGACGGCGATATTGATGCTAAAAAGAAAGCTATTGCCGAAGCAAAGGCAAGGGCTGCAAGGGAAGCGTTAGCAAGAGCTCAAGCAAAAGAGAAGGCGGAAAGAGAAGCTAGGGAAGCAAGAGCAGCAGAAAAAGCAAAAGCTGCAGAAAAAGCAAAAGAAAAAGTAAAAGAAAAGCCTTCTGGGGAAGAAAAGAAAGAAGAGGAAGTAGAGACATCTTCTGTACAAAATGCCGAGCCGGTTTCTATGGGTTCCGGAGCATTAGGATGGCCTGTACCAAGCAGCCATAACTTAACCAGCTATTATGGGTTCCGGGTCTATCCATTCGGAGGCCATGACTTCCATATGGGAGTAGATATAGCAGCACCGAGCGGAGCGGCGATAGCAGCCTCTGCTGACGGAGTGATTACTTATGCAGCACCGATGGGTACTTATGGAAATTTAGTAAAATTACGCCATTTTGATGGAAAAGAAACATATTATGCTCATTGTTCTGGTTTTAATGTCTCTATAGGACAAAAAGTATCAAAAGGACAGACGATAGCTTATATCGGGTCTACAGGAAATTCAACAGGTCCTCATCTTCATTATGAAGTGAGAGTGGGAGGATCCCACACAAATCCGTTGAATTATATTAACTAGAAAATGCTTCCTCGTGGAAGCATTTTTTATTCAGATAGGAGGTTGCTGTGGATAAATTCAAAAAGATATGGATTGTTATATTATTGATTACAATTCCATTTATAGGGGGAATGATTGTCGGAGATCGAATGGACAGAGCAGTCAGCACAAATCTTCCGGCAAATCAGGAAAAAGAAAGTCAAAGAGAGCTGCCTCGAATGGATGAGTTAAATAAGCTTATTGAAGAAAACTATCTATTTGATGTGGATGAAAAAAAGGTAGAGGAATCCGTTTATAAAGGCTTATTCGAAGGACTCGGGGATCCATACTCTGTTTACCTCAATGAAGAAGAATACCAGAGCCTTATGGAATCTACCTCTGGCAAATATGCAGGGGTTGGAATAGTTGTATCTGTATCGGAAGATAATTTTATTACAGTTGTATCCCCGATAGAAGGAACTCCAGCGGCAGAGGCTGGTATAAGAACAGGGGATAAGATTGTACAAGTAGACGAAACATCATACACTGGAAAACAGATGGACGATGCTGTAGATAAAATGAGGGGAGAACCGAATACAGACGTAATTCTAACGATCAGCCGTCCGGTTAAAGACAAAGCAGATGAAGTGTTTGATGTGACTTTAACGAGAAGGATTATTCAGACTCATACTGTAAAAAGTCAGATTCTAAATGGAAATATCGGCTATATTACGATTAATCAATTTGACGAGAATACGTATAAAGAATTTTCTTCTGAATATGAGAAAGTGAAGTCGGAAGGAGCTACAGGGATTATATTGGATTTAAGAAATAATCCGGGAGGCGTTCTGCCGATTACGGTACAAATTGCGGATATGCTTCTGCCGGAAGGACCTATTGTAAAAACAGTAGACAAAAAAGGAAATGAGCAAATTGAAAGTTCTGAGGCATCGATGGAAGATCAGCCGATGACGGTATTAGTAAATCAAGGTTCCGCATCTGCATCTGAAATTTTGGCGGGAGCGTTAAAAGATTATGGACGAGCTGTGATCATAGGTGAAACATCTTTTGGAAAAGGAATTGTACAAAGAATCTTCCCTCTATCGGAAAATGTAGAAACGGGTCCAGGAGTGAAGCTTACAATATCTGAATACTATACGCCAAAAGGAACAAAGATCCATGGGGTCGGTGTTGAGCCGGATATTAAAATAGAATTAGATAAGGAAATTACAGAGCTGGGTCCAGATCATTTAGATCAAGACGAACAATTGCAAGAGGCAATTACAAATATTACGGAACGAATAAGATAATGGAGAGAATATGTTTAACGAAAGTAGATTAGAAAAAATAGCAGCACTGCCAGAACAATACCCTCCCTCAGATCATTGCGAGATCGCCTTTGCAGGAAGATCGAATGTAGGAAAATCTTCTTTGATCAATGGTTTAATTCAAAGAAAAAATTTAGCGAGGACAAGTTCAAAGCCCGGGAAAACCCGCACTGTAAATTTTTATAATGTGGATGAGGCTTTTCGATTAGTAGATCTGCCGGGATATGGTTATGCAAGCGTATCGAAATCCGAAAAAGAAAAGTGGGCAACAACGATAGAGACCTATCTTCACAACAGAGACAATCTTTGCGAAGTGATTCTTGTAGTCGATTCCCGCCATGAGCCTTCAGTCCAAGACAAACAAATGTATGAGTGGATACTGCATTTAGGTTTTACAGGATTTGTAGTGGCAACTAAAACCGATAAGCTTTCTAAGAATAAACTGAATAAAACACTTTCGGTCATTCGAAAATCTCTAAAAATAGCAGATCGGGATTTGCTATTTCCTATAAGCAGCGAAAAGAAAACAAATATGGAATATTTAAGAGAACAAATATTGGCTATTGTAGAATTTGGAGAGAACAACAAAAAAGAAGAAGAGGATTAATCCTCTTCTTCTTTTTTTGTTTGACTTTAGTCTTCTACTGGTACAAATTCATCTTTAGGTACTCCGCAAACTGGGCAAACCCAATCTTCTGGGATATCTTCAAATGCTGTTCCCGGCTCGATTCCGCCGTCTGGATCTCCTTGAGCTGGATCATAAATGTATCCACAAGCTTCGCATAAATATTTTTTCATGTTATAAACTCCTTTCATTTATTCTACGATCAATTTATACCCAATAAACTTTAAATATCACTATAAAACAGAAAAAAATTATAAAAAAATATCGTGTTTATACTAAAATAGTTGCCTTTTTTTTGAAAAATGGATAAAATAAGTTTCTTAGGGTACATATATAATGGTGGTAAAGATGTATAAATTTAAAAGAATTGTTCCAAGCCGATTACAAACGGCAAATCTGAAAATCACAGAAATTTTGAAAATAATAGATCGGACGAATCTCAATCAGGATCTTTTCTACGATGTAAAACTCATACTCAATGAATTAGTGGTTAATGGGATAAAGCACGGCAATGAATTGGATAGCGATAAAAATGTCCATTTTGAGGTAAATATTACCGAGGATAAGATTACGATCAGTGTTATAGATGAGGGCAAAGGAATTATCCATAATTGTTCAGACTGTAATCCTGTCGATCTGATTACAAGCGGCAGAGGACTTTATATCGTAGATAAGCTTACAGAGGAGCTCATTATTAAACATAATAAAGTAGTAGCTGTAATCCCGAAGGGATAGATTGTCAAATTTATTGTTTTCAAAAGTCAGAAGAAAAATTGTTGTTAAAGAGGAACGAAAAAAACAGTTTCCAGTAAATTTACTGGAAACTGTTTTTTTAATGCTACTGTATATGATATAATACCTACGTTGCGTAATTGGATAAAGGAAAGAAGGATTATATATGAATAAACGAGAAGATGTAAGAAATGTTGCTATCATCGCCCATGTAGACCATGGAAAAACAACTTTAGTTGATGGTCTATTAAGAAGCGGAGGTATTTTTCACGAGAATCAAGAAGTCAGGGATCGTGTTATGGATAGCGACGATATAGAGAGAGAAAGAGGAATCACAATTCTTTCTAAAAACACTGCAGTAAATTATAACGGTGTAAAAATAAATATTATTGATACTCCCGGCCATGCAGATTTCGGCGGGGAAGTAGAGCGGGTATTAAAAATGGCAAACGGTGTTGTACTAGTTGTTGATGCCTTTGAAGGACCGATGCCTCAGACTAAATTTGTGCTAAAGAAGGCTTTTGAATTGAAACTGCCTGCTATTATCTGTATTAATAAAATAGACCGTGCGGAAGCACGCTGCAAAGAAGTAGAAGATGAAGTATTGGATTTATTTATTCAATTAGACGCAGGAGAAGAATATTTAGATTCTCCATTTATTTATGCTTCTGCAAGAAATGGATATGCGACAAAGGATTTAGGAATTGTTCCGGGGAATATGAATGCGTTATTGGATACGATAGTAGAGTATATTCCGGCACCGGAAGGCTCTTTTACAGATCCTTTTAAAATATTGATCTCAACGACTGACTACAGCGAATATGTGGGAAGGATTGGAATTGGGAAAATTGAAACAGGCGAGATTAAACTTCACGATGATGCGTATATTGTAAATTACAATCATCCTGAAACGAGTCAAAAAATTAAAATCAATCAAATTTACGAGTTCGATGGTTTACATCGTGTAGAAGTAGAATCTTCAAAAATGGGCTCCATTGTAGCGATTACAGGGGTAGAGGGTATAACCATTGGCGATACGATCACATCGCCGGAAGATTTAACTGCACTTCCATTTGTGAACATTTCAGAACCGACACTCTCTATGACCTTTTCTGTTAATGACAGCCCATTCGCAGGACGCGACGGAAAATTTGTTACAAGCCGCCAAGTTCGAAACCGTCTTTTCAAAGAGCTGGAAACAGATGTAAGTTTAAGAATAAAAGAAACATCTTCAACAGATTCATTTAAAGTAAGCGGAAGAGGGGAGCTCCATTTATCCGTTTTAATAGAAAATATGAGAAGAGAAGGTTACGAATTCCAAGTTTCAAAACCAGAAGTTCTTTTTAAAGAAGATGAAAACGGGAAAAAAATGGAACCAATGGAGATTGTTACTATTGATGTAGAGGATGCTTTCGTCGGGTCTGTTATTGAAAAATTGGGTCAAAGAAAAGGCGAGATCATAACAATGAATCCTTCTAAAGGCGGATATACGAGACTAGAATTCGAAATACCTGCCAGAGGACTTATCGGCTACCGTCAAGAATTTTTAACGGACACAAAAGGAAATGGAATTCTAAATACGGAATTTAAAGCTTATGAGCCTTATAAAGGCGATATTCCAGGAAGAAAACTAGGTTCTTTAATCAGTTTTGAATCGGGTACAGCTACAGCCTATGGTTTGAATGCTGCCCAAGAAAGAGGAACATTATTTATCGGAGCGGGTGTGGAAGTTTATGAAGGTATGGTTGTAGGTTCCAATGCGAAAGGGATGGATATAGAAGTTAATGTCTGCAAGAAAAAAGCTCAGACCAATATCCGTTCATCCTCATCTGACGATTCTTTAAGACTTTCTCCTCCTAAAAACTTGAGTTTGGAAGAGCTTATGGAGTTTGTCGAAGGAGATGAATTAATCGAAGTGACTCCTCATCATTTACGTCTTAGAAAGAAGATTCTAGATACAAATTCAAGATATAAAGCAAAAAAAAGAAATAAATAAAGACAATCAAAAAACTCCCTTTTACAATAAAGGGGGTTTTTGATTGTAAAAACTCAATGTCGATTATTGCTTTAAGAGGTGAAAGTTGTTATTATATACTTAACAGAATTCTTTATATTAGAAGAAAACAAAATATAGATTACGTTATAAGGAGATATAATTATGGCAAACGATTCTAAGTATCAAAGCAAGCAGTTAGATGAGTTTTTCGAAGCAGTACTAATGTTGGAAAATAAAGATCAGTGTTATAAATTTTTCGAAGATGTATGTACTGTAAGAGAACTGAACTCTATTTCCCAAAGACTGGAAGTTGCAAAACTATTAAAGATCCGAAAAACCTATAATGAAATCGAAAGAGAAACCGGGGCTTCAACTGCTACTATCAGCAGAGTCAACCGTTCTCTTCATTATGGCGCAGACGGCTACGAGCTTGTTTTAGAAAAGCTTATTGCGATGAATATGGAAGAAAAGAAAAAAGGAAACGAGTAGGAGAAGATAGGCGGGAGATTGCTTCGCAACCCAGGCAGGATGCCTTCGGCACCTAGGCGCTAGGCGGCACACCTTTGGTGGCTAGGAAAAGAGAGGGAAAGATAGGGAGTAGGTAATAGGTAATAGGTAGTAGGGGTGGTAGAAAAGGCGTCATTAGACGCTCCTCTGCTTGTTGGATTAGGATGAAAGGTAGAGCTGATATAAAAGATTTAAACTCCTGCATCCATATCACTTTTTATAATTCAACAATTCCCTTATACAATAAATATTGGGCTAAAAAAAACAGGACATTTAGAAATGTCCTGTTTTTTTATAGAGAAAGCAGTTTTTTATGATCCAATAAGACTCCGACATTTTTTTCTTTTAATATGTCTTTAGCCTGTTGATTGTCTTCTTCTTTTACTTTAAAGATGATGACAGCCTGTCCCTGCTTTTGTGTTAAAAACTGATAGGCATATTCGATATTGATTTTTTCTTCTCCTAAGGCATTTACAAATTCATACATCTGTCCTGGAGAGTCGCTGATTTCAATTGCCATCACTTTTGTTTCCGTAACCATAATATTATCTTTCTTTAAATTTGAAAGAGCTCGTTCTGTTTCGGATAATATGAGTCGCAGAATTCCGTAATCGTTCGTCTCGACAATGGTTAATGATCGGATGTCAAGCTGATGATCTTTAAAGACTTTTAAAATTTCGGATAATCTTCCTTCTTTGTTCTCGATAAAAATGGATAATTGTTTAATCATAGGTACTCCTTTAACGCAAGTCCAAAACTCTTTTGCTCTTCCCGCTGGTTCTTTCTAGGGAATGAGGTTCGACTAAGGTGATTTTGGCATGAATTCCGGTTACGGAATGGACAATGGTATCTGTTTTCTTTTCTATAATTTTCAAATCATCTAAATCGTCTATTTCTAGATGAGAATCTAATTCTACTTTGATTTCAATAGTATCTAAATTTCGAATCCGATCGACAATAATTTGATAATGGCAGGCGATTTCAGGGATCTGAAGAAGTGCTGACTCTATTTGAGACGGGAATACATTGACACCGCGGATAATAAGCATGTCGTCGGTTCTACCTTTTAACCGGTCGATTCTTTTGTGTGTCCTTCCACAGGAACATTTTTCCGGTATAATTCTTGTAAGATCTCTAGTACGGTATCTTAAAAGGGGCATGCCCTCTTTTGTAAACGTAGTAATAACAAGTTCGCCTTCTTCGCCTTCGGGAACCGGCATTAAAGTTTCCGGGTTTACGATTTCCACAATAAAGTGATCTTCCCAAATATGAAGACCCTCTTGGCATTCGCATTCGATGCCTACACCCGGGCCGTATATTTCAGACAAACCATAGATATCATAAGCTTTTATATGTAGTTTATTTTCGATCTCTTGGCGCATTTCATTTGTCCAAGGTTCTCCACCGAAAACGCCAATTTTTAAATTCAGGTCTTCCAAAGACAAATCTTCTCTAGATTGAATGGCATCTGCTAAATATAGAGCATAAGAAGGAGTACAAGTTAAAATAGAGGTCTGCAGATCCTTCATAAGCATAAGCTGTTTGTTCGTATTGCCGCCAGAAATAGGAATAACTGCGGTGCCAAGAGTTTCTGCACCGTTATGAATTCCCAATCCGCCTGTAAACAAGCCGTATCCGTAGGCGTTTTGAAGTACGTCTTCTGGAGAGCCCCCTGCACAGACTAAACTTCTGGCTGCCATAGATGCCCAGCTATCTATATCTTTTTGAGTGTAGCATACGACGGTAGGTTTTCCTGTAGTTCCTGAGGAAGCGTGAATGCGCACGATTTCCTCCATAGGTACAGCTAATAGATCGAAGGGGTAATTGTCTCGCAGATCTTGTTTTACGGTAAATGGAAATTTCTGAATATCCTCTAAACTATGTAAATCATCTGGTGTTATCTGATGTTCATCCATTTTCTTTCGATAAAAGGGTACGTTATCGTATATTCTTTGAATCATATTTTTTAGCTGATCATATTGATATTTTTTTGTTTCTTCAACAGATCGTGTTTCTATTTCTCTCTCGTACATCTTGAACCTCCTTAGATCTAATATCACGAACTATTACAATTATACTATATTTTCGAGCTAAAAAAAACTTTGCTTCATGATGGGTATTAATAAATAATAAGGAGGATTTTATGGGAAGAATATTAAAAACTGCAAAAATTGTTCTGGCAATACTGCTGCTCTTGATAACGGTATCCTGTTCCAGTACAGAATCGGCAATCATAGATAAGGCACCGGCAGAGGGTATTGTAGAAAATCAAAGCTATTACGATTTGGAAGATGTGGTTCTTTATCTAAAAACTTATGGAGAACTTCCTCCAAATTATCTGACAAAAAAAGAAGCGAGAGATAGAGGTTGGGACAGCGATGAAGGGAATCTATGGGCAGTTTCCGACGGAGCCGTTATAGGCGGAGATGTTTTCGGCAATCGGGAAGGTATTCTGCAGGAGAAAGAGGGACGAGTCTATTACGAGGCAGATGTGAACTATAATGGCGGCTATCGAGGCGCTGAAAGAATCGTTTATTCAAATGACGGGCTGGTTTTTTATACAAAAGATCATTATGAATCTTTTCAGGAGGTAGAATGAGTTTGAAATGTATTGTAGATGGTAAAAGAATTAGAAATAAAAGAGCTCTTCACTTGCTATTAAAAAAGGATCTGAAACTTTCCGATTATTACGGGAATAATCTGGATGCTTTGTGGGACGAAATTTCTTCTTCCATTCGCGAAAGAGAAATCATTGTTAAAAATCAAGAGGATTTAATTGAAAACTTGGGAGAGTATGGGAAAAGATTTATGACAGTTCTTTATGATTTAGACAAATCTGTTTCAAATTTCGACTTTAAAATGGAGAAAGGACGGGGGTTTTAATGGAGCATATTAATAAATTTGATAAGTATAATTACAAAGTGTTAAACGAAAACAGGGGTAGCGGAATTCTCATTCACATAAGCAGTCTACCAGGCAAATACGGAATCGGGACCTTTGGGGAAGAGGCTTATGATTTTGTAGATTTTTTAAAGCTGGCGAAACAAAAATATTGGCAGGTGCTTCCATTAGGGCCTACAGGATATGGCGACAGCCCCTATCAATCCTATTCCTCTTATGCAGGCAATCCTTATTTTATCGATCTGGAAGCTTTAGAAAAAGACGGCTTGATAGAAGGTGATTACAGGCGTTTTGATTATGGAAATCCTGATTCAGTAGATTATGAAAGGATGTCTGCTATAAAAAACCAGCAGCTTAGAGAAGCTTTTAAAAGAAGCCGTTCGAGAGATCTGCTTGGATATACAAGCTTTTTTGAAAATGCAAAAGTCTGGCTGGAAGATTATGCTTTGTATATGGCGATTAAAAATAAAAAGAACGGACTGCCGTGGTATGAGTGGGAAGAAGGTATCAAAAATCGAGAACCAGACGTATTAGAGGAACTAAGAGGTGAGTTGAAAGAAGAAATAGAGTTTCATTATTTTATTCAGTATTTATTTTTCAGCCAATATAAAAAGTTAAAAAAATATGCGAATCAAAACGGTATTGAAATTATAGGAGATTTGCCGATCTATGTTGCCCACGACAGCTGCGATACCTGGAAGGATACAGAAATATTTCAATTAGACGAAACTTTAGATTTAAAATATCAGGGTGGATGTCCTCCAGACAGTTTTTCTGAAGAGGGGCAGACATGGGGAAATCCTGTATATAATTGGGATGTTTTAAAAGAACAGGATTATAAATGGTGGATGGAAAGGCTGCATGCCGCTTTCCTTTTGTTCGATGTATTGCGTTTAGATCATTTCCGGGGCTTTGAATCTTATTGGAGAATTCCGGCGGGAGAAGATTCTGCAGTAAACGGCGAGTGGGTAAAAGGGCCGGGAGATGATTTTTTTAAGAAGGTAAAAGAAGTATATCCCGATAGCAAAATCATTGCAGAAGATCTAGGATACATGACA
>JAAZME010000220.1 GCA_012798975.1 Gallicola sp. | reverse complement strand
CCTTAAAGTCCTTTTTCAGTTAAGAAATCTTCTGCAGCATCTCGAGGGTTTTTGCCTTCTCCTTCGACTTGGTAATTCAAGCGGGCCATTTCTTCATCGGAAAGAATTCCTTCCAAGCTTTTGAAGATACCTTCAAGCTCTGGATGAGTGTTTAGTACTTCTTCGCGGATCACGTTGCCGCATTGATAAGAGGGGTAGAAATTCAAGTCGTCTTCTAACACGACAAGATCTGAAACAGCGAACTGTCCGTCAGTGGTGAAGATAGGCATTATATCGATATTTCCTTCTGTAATGGCTTGATATTTTAAGCCGATATCTAAGTCGACAGTATTGTTGAATGAAATACCGTAGGTTTCAGTAAGAGGAGTATAACCGTCTTCTCTTTCAAAGAAGTCGTATTCCGCTCCGAAGGTAAGATCTTCAGAGATTCCTTTTAAATCGGAGATGGTTTTTAGATTATGTTCCTGTGCGATTTCTGTTCTTACGGCCAGTGCGTAGCTGTTGTTAAAGCCGTACATGCCTTTCCAAGTCATATTATAGTTATCGTTATATTCCTTTTCCAATTCTCCAAAGCGTTCTTCTGTATAGAGGTCCTCTCGTTTTAATACCTGATTCCATCCTGTTCCCGTATACTCCGGATAGACATCAAACTCGCCGCTTTCCATAGCAGGCTGAATGTTTGAAGTACCTCCGCCGACACCCTGAGTTATTTCCACAGTAAGGTCAGTGTTTTTTTCGATGAGGATATCCAGCATTTCACCCATGATGTATTGTTCGGTCATAGGTTTTGTAGCGACTTGGATCGTGTCTTTGCTGGAACGATTGCCCAAGATTCCAAATAGAAGCAGACCAACAAGAAGCAGTATTAAGAGAATAAAAGGGATTTTGCTTTTTTTGCGGGATTTTGTCCGATAATCTACAGACTTTTCCAATCTTCCCAGAACTAAATCGAGGATCAGCGCCATAATGGCAATCAAGAGTGATCCTGTTACCGTCATTGCTGTAAAGTTTGTGGTGATCCCGCGGTAAATGGCCACACCCAGACCTCCAGCACCGATAAAGGAGGCAATACCTGTTAAGGCGATCGTCATAATCACCATATTCCGAATACCGGACATAATAACTGGCAGGGCTAGAGGAAGCTTGATTTTATAGAGGATCTGTTTATCGGTACTGCCCATCCCTCTGGCAGCTTCGACGAGCTGTTCATCAACATTTGTAATACCTGTATATGTATTTCGAACCATTGGAAGCAGGGCGTACAACGTTAATGCGATAATAGCTGTTGTGTTTCCGATACCTGAAAAAGGAATTAGAAATCCCAGCATAGAGATCGAGGGAATGGTATAGAGAAAGTTTATGGTGCCTAGGACAGGTTTAGAGGACTTGCGGTATTCGCTGATTGCAATACCGATAATCCCGCCGACGACAATGGAGATTAAGATGGCGATCATAGAAATCAAGAGATGTTCCAGACTTAATTGGATAAAAAATTCACGCCGTTCAATCAATAAGTTTAATATTTCCTGCAGCATAAGAATTCCTTTCTATTTTTATAAAATGAGTAGAATTTGATATTACTTTAAGTATAGCATTATGAGAAAATAAAGCACGAATGTCTATTAATTATGGATTTAGGAAGAGATAGAAGGCTGGAAGCCGATAATAGAGAAACAGAAGTTAAGGATGATCGACAGAAAGCTTAAAGATGTTCATTCATTTCGCTTACACTCTTTATAGGTCTTGCTCTTGTACAATCTTTCTGACAAAGATACATAAAAAAAGACCAGCACTGTGCGGTCTTTTTTTATGTAATGATTATAAAACTGGTCGGGATGAGAGGATTTGAACCTCCGGCCCCTAGTACCCCATACTAGTACGCTACCGAGCTGCGCCACATCCCGAAAAATATAGTAGTTGTATTATAGCAATTTTTCCGAGAAGGTTCAAGCTGGAGAACTTTTGTGAAGAGATAAGAAATAGCCTTGTTTATAAAGGCTATTTCTTCTTAAATATGAAGTTTCCTTTTCCTGGTTTTACATTTACTATTTTCTTTCCTTTTTTAAAAGCTTTTGTAAGGGCTTTATCGGCTTTTTTCTGATTCTTGTTGAAGATGCCTTTTATCTTTTTCTCGCCACGTCTAATGCTTTTTACTTCTTTGCCTTTAATGCTTTGATAAAGGCCGAAAGCTAAGGAAAGAGCTCCTAGAGCTGCAATTTTTCTTCTGTTTCTCATGACATCATCTCCTATAACATACATTTTACCCTGAATTTACCCTTATAAACGCAGATACTTAAAATAATTTGTATTTTTCTTTCGCTTTGCGGTAATTCTCCGGCAGATTATAGTGTTCGCCCCCTTCAATAAAAATTTCGTCTAAAGCTTTAAAGAGGATTTCGAAATACTCGTCCTGAATACTGTTTCCCATGTGGGAGATGCGGAAGGTATTTTTTAGTTCTTCGCCGATGCCTCCGGAGATTAAAATATCTTTTTCGTAAAGAGCTTTGATTAAGTCATCTTTCGAGATGCAAGAGGGTGTATAGACTGTAGTGACGGTGTTTGAAAAAGAATCGAGAGGGAAAAGTTCCAGTCCGGATTCTTTTACGGTATCTCGGATAACATCCCCTGCCTTTTTATGAAGTGCAATAAAATCTTTCTCTAAAAGAAGATCTAAAGCTTTGTCGAGGGCATAGGTTAGATTTTCGCTCATAGTATAAGGGAAATCGAACTGGTCGGTGTAAGCGTAATAGTTTTCGAAGTTTAAATAGTAGCTGGGAACAGGTGTTTTACGATCCGCTATTGTTTTCTTTGCCCTTTCGCTTATCGTAACTAAAGTAAGACCCGTAGGCGCTGATATGCTTTTTTGAGATCCGCCTAAGAGGACGTCTATTTTGTACTCATCAAAATAAACATTTTCTCCGCCCATTCCTGAAACAGAATCTACGATAGAAAGAATACCGTATTCGTGAAGCAGAGGACAAATTTCTTCGATATTATTTGTGATACCAGAAGGGGTTTCACAGTGGACTAATGTAGCTGCTTTAAAATCCGAATCTTTTTCTAGGAATGTTTTTAATTCCTCTACATCGATTCCTCTTCGGGGATTTCCTTCAAATAGGACAGGTTCGCCGCCGGAATTTTTTACAAAGTCGGAAAATCCTTTTCCGAAAACTCCATTTGAGAGGATAAGGATACGATCTTCTTTTTCGACAAGGGAAGAGACCGCTGCATCGAGCCCTAATATTCCTTCTCCAAGCATAATAAAGCTTGTCGCTTTCGTATGGACAAGTTTTGAAATTTTCTT
>JAAZME010000186.1 GCA_012798975.1 Gallicola sp. | reverse complement strand
AATATCTCGCCATTTTCCGCCCTTTCTCGGGCCCCCTCTACATTTTCCAGTATCCACCGGATCTTTGTAGCTGAAAAATAAGCATCGATCTTTAAGCCTGTTTTTTCTCGAATAAACTCTTCATATCCTTCTTGTATCAGCTGATCGCAATAGTCTGAAGTTCGTCTGCACTGCCAGCCTATAGCAGGGTACACGGGTTCTCCTGTTCTTTTGTCCCAAAGAATCGTCGTCTCCCTTTGATTCGAAATCCCGATCGCTGCGATATCATTATGAGAGATCCCTCTGTCGCTGAGAACTTCTACGGCACAGCTTATTTGGGAAGACCAGATCTTTTTAGGATCCTGTTCCACCCAACCCGGTTTAGGGTAACTTTGTCTAAACTCCTTTTGAGCTGTAGAAAGGATTTCCCCTTCTTTAGAAAAAAGGATACAACGATTGCTCGTTGTACCCGCATCAAAACTCATTATATATTTGCCCATAATAGCCTCCGATACTTTGATATTCACTCTTTCTCTTATTATAACATTGGTGAAAAGATAAACAAAAGGCTCATGCTGCCTAGGCTTTCCACGCTGTGAAAACCATAATACTCCGTCCTGGTACTTCGATCTTGTTATTCTCAACATATTTTTCTAAAAAGTATCCTATATCCTGTCCCTTTTCGCCAGACGTATCAATTCGAAGCTTCCATTTGCATCCTACAGGCGGCTCTGGCAGATTGATCGGGATATCTTCCCAGTACATATTCGCTGCTAAAAATATAATATCCTCTGTATCCCTGTCATCTAAAACTCCGCTAAAACGGATACCTATATAACGGTCGATTTCTCGAAACTGTTCTACAGGGCCCCAGTTGTCGTAGAACTTGCAGGAGCCGTAAGCTCCTACTTTTAACACAGGATGTTTCTTTCGAAAAAGAATTAATTTTCGTACAAAATAATATAAATCCCTGTTTTTTTCCAGATCCTTCCAATTCAGCCAAGATATTTCATTGTCTTGGCAGTAAGGGTTGTTGTTTCCCTTTTGACTGTTCCCAAACTCATCTCCGGCGAGAATCATCGGAGTACCTCGGCTTAGAAGCAGTATTGTAAAAGCATTGCGAACCATCCTTCGTCTTAAAGCAATAACCTTTGGATCTTCTGTTTCTCCTTCCACACCGCAATTCCAGCTGTTGTTGTTATTTTCTCCATCTGTATTATCCCAGCCGTTGGCCTCGTTGTGTTTTTCATTATAGCTGTACAAATCGTGGAGAGTGAAGCCGTCGTGGCAGGTTATAAAGTTTATAGAGGCATCATCTCTGATTTCCGGATCATAAATATCGATAGATCCTGCTATCCGAATCGCTGCGGCATTTGCCATGCCCATATCTCCTTTTAAAAATCGTCTGATATCATCCCGATACTTTCCGTTCCATTCCGACCACCGTTCAAAATCGGGAAAACTCCCTACTTGATATAGCCCTCCTGCATCCCAGGCCTCGGCGATAAGTTTTACTTTCGACAATAAAGGATCGTAGGCAAGCTCTTTAATCAAAGGCGGATTTTCTAGAGGCTTTCCATACTCGTCTCTTCCTAAAATCGAAGCTAAATCGAAACGAAAACCGTCTATATGGTATTCTGTTACCCAGTAGCGCATGCTTTCCATAATAAAATTCTGAACTACGGGATGATTGGCATTGAGGGTATTACCGGTTCCGCTGTAATTGGCATAATGTCCATTTTCATCCAGCATATAATAAATATGATTGTCAAAACCTTTAAACGAAAAGAACAGCCCATCCTCATTGCCTTCTGCTGTATGGTTGTATACGACATCAAGGAATACTTGAATTCCGTTTTTATGCATTTCTTTTATAAGGGTTTTCAGTTCTTCCCCTTCTCGATTATGCTCTACCTCGGCAGAGTAGGCAGTATTCGGCGCAAAAAAAGCAACAGGATTGTAGCCCCAATAATTCAGCAGTTCCTTCCCCTTATAATATCTATTCTCAGAGCGCTCATCAAATTCAAAGACAGGCATAAGTTCCACTGTATTGATTCCAAGAGATTTCAAATAGGGAATCTTATCGATAAGACCGCTGAATGTTCCAGGATTTTTAACCCTGTCTTGGTCTTCCATAATCGTATAACCCCTAACATGAAGTTCGTATATAATCATATCCTTCATATCAATATTAGGCTGCTTGTCTTTTCCCCAGTCAAAATCGCTGGAAGTTACCCTTCCATGATAATGCTCTTTCTTCTTTTCTGCACCCCAAATCCTCTGTCCTGCTACGGCATTCGCATAAGGATCCAGAAGATTTTGCCTTCCATCGAAAATATAACCTTTTTTTGGATTAAAAGGTCCTTCTACACGATAAGCATATTCAAATTCTCTATAATCCAAATCAAAAACGATCATAGAATACACATCCCCGATCTTATAGTCTTCCGGGAAAGGTATCTTTGCATAGGGCTCTTCTTCATGACGTTTAAATAAAAGAAGGGTTACAGCCGTTCCTTTCTGGGTATGGACTGTAAAACTAATCCCTCCCGGAAGCACTGTTGCTCCATTTTCCAAATAATACCCCGGGCGGATATAAAACCCTTCCACCTCGTGTAATGGAACCATATTATTTCCGTACTCTTTCGCAAATTTTTCTCTTATATGAGTTTTTATCGTTCTGCTCATAGTATCCCCCTAAACGATCAAGGTATATAAACCTCGATTTTTTCCTGCAGTACTTCAAGTTCAATAGGAAGTTTCGGTCCTTCGTCCCCGTCTACATCCGTCGGAAGAGTTTCCCCTTCTTTACTGTATATCCTGCCTTTGCAGCCCTTTAAAACTCTGACTTTTTCGTGTTCCTCTACTTCTCCCAAAACAGCCTTTCCTACCAAAGCCAGTTTATCAACAGTCGTATTTTCTCCTAATATAAAAATACTCATTTTCCCATTGGACTCTTCTTCGTTGGAAAATTGAATTCCATGAATACTCGTTTTTAAAGCTATTACTACATTGCTGATCATCCCTGTAAATGTATCTTCTTCCGTTTCGATAGTCAAAGGATAAAGCTTCTCCTCTTTAAAACTTTTTACAGAATCAAAAACATAGGCCATAGGACCCCATTTATTTTTATCTTCTGTGCTTACATCCATTAAAGCTTCGGATACCGTACCGATACTTACCCGCATGGTGAAATACTTGTCGTTAATTTTGCCTATATCGATAGTATCTGTCTTCTCTGCAGTGAAATTTTCTATAGCTTCTTCCATAACAGGAGAAATCCCTATAGTGCGGGCGAGGTCATTTACTGTACCTCCTGGGAAAATCCCAAGCTTTATCTTAGAATCCCTGTTGGCAATTTCCTCGATGATCTGGTTAACTGTGCCGTCTCCGCCTACAGAAAATACGGCTTCAACCTTTTCTTTAAAGGCTTTCGCCATCGTCTCCTGCACTTCTTCTCTATTCTCAACAATAATTGTTTCTACTTTATCAAAACTCTCCAGAAGCTTTGCCTCGATAGCACTCCGATAATCGCAGCCTACTTTCTTTCCAGAAAAGGGGTTGATTAGAACAAAGGCTTTCATCAGAATTTCCTCCACTTCTATGATTGATCTACATAATATGCATCTAAATGATGGGGCAGAACTTCAGCAGTGAAAGGAACCTTTCCTCCCAGATCGCCGTCAGAATCGTACTCGACCTCTTCGCCCTCTGCACTTTCTACCCTTACTATTTTGCATTTTACCGCTTTTACACGATCATCTTCCTCCAATGACCCTTTTAGCGCTTCTCCCAAGGCCTGAGCCTTTTCAAAAATATCTGTTTTCTTCAAAAGGTACATCATGAGACAGCCGTCAGATATCGTATGCCCAGTTCCTGCAAACTCGATATCGCCGATCTGATCCGACAGCGCGATAAAAACATGACTGTATTCTCCTTCCAAAATCTCCCCATCGTGATCTATTTTCAAAGAATAAAGCTTCTCGCCTGTAATATTCTTAATAATATTGGACAAATAGGCAAAAGGACCCCATTTTGTCTTTTCTTCTCCGCTTACATCGTGTATCGCTTCGGGAATCGCTCCAATACTTACAGCATAGCAGAAGTACTCTTCTTCGACTTTTCCAATATCTATTTTTTTATGCTTCTTAAAATCAAGTACCTCTATCGCCTCATCAATATCCATAGGAATTCCTAAAACCCTAGCAAGATTGTTAACAGTTCCTCCGGGAAAAACCCCAAACTTCGGGCGGTACTCTTCTTCTGCAAGACCTTTCACACCTTTGTTTACCGTGCCGTCGCCTCCTAAAACAAAAACTGTATCTGCTTTTTCTCTGGCTGCTTTTCTCGCAAACTCTTCAGCATCTCCACCCTTTTCAGTAAATAGGATTTCTACTTCGTCAAAATAAGATGAAAACTTTTTTTCGATTTTTTCTTTATAAGATTTTCCTTCTTCATTCCCAGATGCGGGATTAATAATCACAACAGCTTTCATATTTTCGACCTCCATTAGTGTTTCATATATACCCCATTTGAGAAAGGGTATATAATCTCTCCCTTCTCAAAAAAACAAAAAAAGCAGAAACATCCTTTCCGCTTTCCCTCTTTCAAAACTAATTCATAATATAAAAAAGACTCACAACTATTATAATTCCTATCTGAAGAACTCTATTTGACGAATCCCTCACGATATAAATACTGTATAAATTCGCTAAAGCAAAAGCGATAAAAGCAATATTTGAAAACACTGTCCCTTGTAAAAACAGAGAACATACTATTGAAATCACAGCCAGTGCTAAAATCCCGATTCTATGATAATTTCCCATCTTAATTCCTCAATATTTTTCGTTTATAACAACCTTCATTTTCAAATAGTATACATATTTCCTGCTACATAAAATACAATACCCCGATCATCACTAAAAGCACCGCCTGCAGCGCTCTGCTTTTTCCTTCGCTT
>JAAZME010000272.1 GCA_012798975.1 Gallicola sp. | reverse complement strand
TAACAGAATATCTGGAAGGCGAAAAAACAAAGAATGCATTGATTAAAGAAACATTATTCAATCGCTATTAATGGAGGAATCAATGAATAAAATTTTAGTATGCGATGATGAGGAAGATATAGTAAAAGCCATTGAAATTTATTTAAAAATGGATAATTATGAAGTTCTAAAGGCTTACAACGGAAAAGAAGCCTTGGATATTCTTCAAAAAGAAAAAGATATCGATCTGCTATTAGCAGATATTATGATGCCGATTATGGATGGAATCGAGTTAACACAAAAGGTGAGGGAATTCTCCGGAATTCCCATTATCATCTTATCGGCAAAAGGCGAACTTACAGATAAAGTCCATGGTCTAAATGTGGGAGCAGACGATTATATTACGAAACCTTTCGATGCAGTAGAACTTTTGGCCAGGGTAAAATCCTGTCTGCGCAGAATGAAATTAACGAATGATATCGATGATATTGGCGTGTTTCGTGCGGGAAGAGTCCATTTAGATGATGACAAAAAGGATGTAAAGATTGATGGAGAATCTATACAGCTTACTCCTTACGAGTATGGAATACTAAGGCTCCTTATACAAAATAAAGGAAAGGTGTTTTCTTCAGACGAGATCTATGAAAAAGTATGGGACAGTCCGCCTTATGATGTTAAAAAGATTGTTTCTGTACACGTTTCTAGACTTCGGGATAAAATTGAGATTAATCCAAGAAAACCAGATTTATTAAAATCAGTATACGGCATGGGTTATAAGATAGAGGAATAATAATGTGGAATCGGCTTAAAGACCTTTATTGGAATAAAATCGGCGGATATATTGAAGAACAGATATTTACATTATTTGTTTTTTTTGGTTTTGGATATCTGTTCTTTTCTATACTTCTTGAAATAATAGGGTTGTTCTTTATATATGATTTGCTGCTTACGATCTTTATGGCAGCAGCGATTGTATTTACTCTTATTAAATTAATTAAGGATATTTCGAAATATGGAAAACATAGTTTCTTAACCTATGAAATGGTAGGAAATTTTTCGGTAAAATACACTGGCGTATATATCGAGTCCTTTCTAGTGATAGTTTTTATGTATGTCGCCTTTGATTTTATCCGCCAGACCAATAGCGATGCGGTGGGGCTTCTTTTAATCGCAGCGATTATGTATCGGGCAACTATATCTGTTATAAAGAGCAATATGGGAAAAATTGTCCTCAATAAAAAAGTTGAAAAGCTTTATAACGGTATGGTCAGCGAAGAAATTTTTCTTGAAAAAACCATCAGCGAAACACTGTATCTTTTAGATCATTTATATGGTTCTATGCAGGAATCTATGGAGGAAAAACTAAAGAGCGAACGTCTTAAAACAGAGCTTATAACAAATATTTCCCATGATATAAAAACGCCCTTAACGTCGATAATAAACTATGTAGATCTTTTGAAAAATGAAGAGAATGATACGGAAAAGGAAAAGTATATTAATATACTGGATTATAATTCCAGAAGGTTAAAGTCGATGGTTTTGGATTTGATTGATGCTTCAAAAACAGGAAC
>JAAZME010000174.1 GCA_012798975.1 Gallicola sp. | reverse complement strand
TCTTGCTGTAATAAAGGTGCTAAACTCGCATTGTGAATGGATAATATCCGGTTTCCATCGTAGAATATCGTTGATAATCCAGCGTGTGGCATGGAGATTTACCCTTGCTTCCGGATATATTTTTCCAGCACTGATAGAATCAAGGATATAGACATTTCTTTCCGGAGGAGTAGGCTCTTTCTGCTCTAAAGTAAGGATTCTCACTTCATGTCCCCTTTTTTCCAATTCTTCTTTCAACATGGAAATAGAGGTTACAACTCCGTTAATTGTAGGTTTGTACCAATCAGTTGTTATCAATACTTTCATTATAACCTCCCACTTCCCCGCCTGGAGAAAGATTTAGTAAATCTATATAGATCTCCTCAAGTCTTCTGCCTACATTTT
The DNA here is from genome assembly GCA_012798975.1 of Gallicola sp. Taxonomy (GTDB): domain Bacteria; phylum Bacillota; class Clostridia; order Tissierellales; family Peptoniphilaceae; genus JBQKLI01. The sequence continues at coordinate 2,264 of JAAZME010000174.1, read as the reverse complement.
TTAGTCCGACTTTTTCTACGACAGCATAGGCATTTTCTGTGAGATTTTCTTTTTCACCTTCTAATAGAAGCTGAATCTCTTTTCGAAAATCAATCGTTTTATTCCCTTTATAAACAGCTTCACCTGTTTTAAAGCGGTCTTTGTAAATTTCTATATCCCGAACGATTGCAGGAATTTTCATAGCCAAAGCTTCTAGCAAGGCGATCCCTTCTGTTTCTTCATGGGATAAAAACAAAAACAGATCGGAACCTGTTAAAGCATCTCTAAGCTCCAAGGAAGAAATATATCCTGGAAGCTGAACATTATCAGGCTTGTTCTTAATCGCTTCTTTTATATTTTCAGGAAGCAGTGCCGGTGCTGTGTAGCCGAACCATATAAATTGATACTGGGGAAGACTTTGTGCAAGTTCTAAAAACTCACGAAATCCCTTCCGATCAATATACAGCCCTACAGAGACCACTACTTTATCTTCCTTTTTTAAATTATATTTCTTTCGAAAACTTTCCCTGTCCCCTTTATTCCGATCGAAAAAATCCAAGTCGATTCCGTTGGATATCGGAAGGATAGGTTTTGTTAAAGGATAGGTTTCTAATATTTCTTTAGAATAAGGCGTTGGTGTTAAAATCAAATCTCCCTGATTATAACAGCGGCAGATCCATTTTTTAAAAAGAGGAGCGATGGTATTTGAACCCTTAAAGGAATTCTTGAAATCTTCCATGGTAGAATGACCATAGTAGATGATCTTTTTGCCTTCTCTTCTTGCTCTACGGGCAGCTCTCAATGAATCTGGAAAAACTGTATTGAGTTGTATTATATCCCAGCTTCCGTCGTCTTCTAAAGTGAAGGGAATATTGTTTAATTCTAAAGCTTTTTTTTGATGATCGATTGCTTTTCCTACTCCGCTTTCTTTCACTTTATCATAGGAACCTTGGTACAAATAGATTTTCATATCGAGCTCCATTCCATATTCTTTATTTATTGAATTCATTATATCGAAATTAAAAGGATCTGTCTAGTGTAATACTGTAGTAATACACCCGTTTTTTCATTCATTGACATTTTATAACATTCTTTGAAATTTCATCTCTTCCCCAGAAGCATCATACTTTTTTCTTTTCGCTGTGATCTCTTCGATATCAATAGCATAGATATTTGTTCGATGAAGTCCGGCTTTGAGAGCTATGTCAAAATAGTCCATTTTCGAAGGTGTAAATTTTTCGCAGATCGCTCTATGCCCCTCTTCTTCCTCGCCCTTTTCTTTTACCAAACGAAGAGGTCCTTTTATAATGCAGGATTCGTATTCTGTGGTAAATACTTTTCGTATCAGCTCCACAGCCTTTTTTTCGTCAGAAGCCATTTCTCTTAACTCTTCTTCGGAGAAATTCTCAGGAACCTTTACATCTCCCACAAAAACCACCGTTGCTATAGGAGCATTTCGAAATACTTCAACCTTCGTTCCTTCCATTGCTGAATGGAAATAGAGTGTTTCTCCAGATCTTGCGATGGATAAAGGAATACTATAGCTTTCTTTTTCCACAGCTGCTGATAATACACCGAATCGGGCTTTGTCGATAATCTGAAGGCCGAATTCTTTTCCCATTTCTCTGTCTTTCCTTCTCATGGCATCTCCTTAGAATGTTAGGGCTCTTCTCCCCGCATCTTCTAAAGCCTGCTGCAAGAGAATTTCAGTATCGTATTTTTTATTGTCTGCTCCTTCTAGATAAAGGGTCTGATACTTTACAACACCGAAAAGTGCAAAGACTTTTCGAATATAGGAATCTCCCATCTCCACACGAGGCCCCATTTCTCTTGGGTAAAGACCTCCTCTGGAAGAAATATTGATCGCCTTTCTATCGGATAACAGCCCCTTTGTTCCCTCTTCGTCGTATTCAAAAGTAATCCCTGGAACGCAGATATAATCGATATAAGCTTTTAAAACAGCAGGTACCGATAAATTCCACATCGGTTCTGAGATTACATATTTGTCTGCTTTCGCAAATTGTCTGGCATAATTTAAGATCGGATGATCGAGTGTTTTATCTTTTCCAAAGATTATTTTTAAATCCTCTTTTGTTAAAAATTCGATCGGCTCTTTTTTTAAGTCTAAGGTTATAATTTTATCCTTCGGATTTCTGTTCTTGTATTCTTTTATAAAATAATCAGAAATCTTGATCGACATGGAGTCTTTGTCTTCTTTTGCATTCGCTTTAATATACAATAAAGTGCTCATCTTATTCTCCTCGCAAATAATCCGCCATCTGTTA
>JAAZME010000233.1 GCA_012798975.1 Gallicola sp. | reverse complement strand
TGTATTTTTACAATTTTAGGTTCCGCTTGGTATTTCTTTGCGAATCTCAAAATTTCCGGTGCCATAGTTGCTGAGAAGAACAAAGATTGTCTTTCTCCCGGAATATAGTTTAATACAAATTCGATATCTTCTCTAAATCCCATGTCAAACATTTCATCTGCTTCATCCAGTACGAACATACGTACATCATCAAGCTTTAATGTTTTTCTTCGGATATGATCCATAACACGTCCCGGTGTACCGATAACGATTTGGATTCCTTTTTTAAGACTTCGAATTTGCCGATCTATAGGCTGTCCTCCGTATATTGGGAGTACTCTAATTCCTTGCTTGTATTTTGCAAGCTTTGAGATTTCTTGTGAAACCTGTATGCAAAGCTCTCTTGTTGGACATAATACTATTGCTTGAACAGCATTCTTTGTCGGATCTACTTGTTCTACAATAGGGATACCGAAAGCCGCCGTCTTTCCTGTTCCTGTCTGAGCTTGACCGATAACGTCTTCGCCCTCCATCAAATAAGGTATTGCTTGTGCTTGGATTGGCGACATTTCTTCAAAGCCCATATCGGAAACGGCATCGAGTACCTCTTTTGACAGATTTAATTCTTCAAATCTTTCTTTTGTCATTCATTTGTCCTTTCTAATTAAATTACTTGTCTAGTGTATCACAAAAAACAGTAAGTTGCGAGGGCGAAACCAATGAAAACCTTACCCCAAAAGAAAGAGTGAGAGAAGTAAAAAAAGTGGTAGAAAAGAAGAGTGGTAGAGTGAAGAGTGGAGTTGTTATAGAAAACGAAAAAAAGTTTTCATTTTTCTTTATATTATAAGAAGCAGGCTGCTATTAGATCAACTATTATAAAATAGCTAAAGGTTAATATCTAATTATACTCCTTAAAATATAACTAGAATAATAACTTTATTCATCGAAGTTACAAACGGGATCAAATTCTTTTATAAAACAAAAGAAAAGCGGAGCTTTTCAACATCAACTCCCCTCTCTCATTCTTTCACTCTTCTTTAAGTTCTCTCACTCTTCTTTTTTAAGCTCTTTCACTCTTCTTCTTTAAGCTCTACCCTATCATGCTCAAGTCCATTGTGCTTAAGTTTCCTCCACCGGTATAGAGCTGATAATAGAGTCCTTCTTTCTCCATCAGTTCTTGATGGTTTCCTCTTTCCACGATTCCATCTGGTGTTAGTACTATAATTTTGTCTGCATTTTGAATAGTTGTCAGTCTATGGGCGATGGTTAATGTGGTCCTTCCTTCTGAAAGTTTTTCCAAAGATTCTTGGATGATCCGTTCGCTCTTATTATCTAGGGCTGAGGTGGCTTCGTCGAGTATTAGTATGTCCGGATTCTTCAAAAAGACTCTGGCAATAGAGATACGCTGCTTTTGTCCTCCTGAAAGTTTTACGCCCCGCTCTCCTACATAGGTGTCGAACCCTTGTGGAAGCTCCTGTATAAAAGAGTAGGCTCCCGCAAGCCTTGCAGCTTCCATAATCTCCTCTTTTGAAGCCCCTGGTTTTCCGTATTCAATATTTTCATAAACCGTTCCTGAAAATAGATAGACATCCTGCTGTACGATTCCGATATTTGAACGAAGGCTCTCCAGTGTCAGTTCTCTTACATCTTTCCCGTCTATCGTAATAGAACCTTCCGTTACATCATAGAACCTTGGAATTAAGTTGCAGATTGTAGTCTTTCCGCCGCCGCTGGGTCCGACGAGGGCTACTTTTTCCCCTGGAGAGATATCCAGATCAATATGGTTCAACACCTTCTCTCCTCCTGGATTATAACGGAAGGAAACATCTTGAAAGCGGATCTTTCCTTGTACTTTTTCTAATTCTTCTGCATCGGATATATTTGTAATCTCTACTTCTTCATCCATGATTTCCATAAACCGTTCCATACCAGTCATGCCTTTTTGGAACTGCTCCGTAAAATTTACGATTCTACGTACCGTATTGATTAAAAGGCTGACATACATAATATAGGCCACTAAGTCTCCTGGTGTGATCGAACCTCTCATCATGAAAATTCCGCCAAGACTCATCACTGCAAGATACATCAGTCCTTCAAAAAGTTTCGTAACAGACATAAACCCTGCCATGCTTTTATAGAATTCTCCTTTTATATCGAGAAATTTGTTGTTGCCTTTTTGGAATTTTTCAAGTTCTATATCTTCATTGGCAAAAGATTTAACTACGCGGATGCCCAACAGATTGTCTTCAATATCCGCATTCAGTTCTCCGATATGATTTCGCTGATCCTTGGAGCTTTTTCTCATATTCGTTCTAAATTTGCTGGAAAAATATATCATAAGGGGAATCAATGTGAATAAAATCAATGTCAACGGCACGTTGATCCGAATTAATATAATAAAAGAGAAGATCATTTGAAGAGCACCTATAAAATACTCTTCCGGACAATGATGGGCAAATTCCGTAATATCGAATAAATCCGATGTAATTCTAGACATGATCTGCCCTACTTTATTTTCGTTATAGAAAGAGTCCGATAATTTTTGCAGATGGGTAAAAAGATCTCTTCTCATGTTGGTCTCGATTTTTGCTCCCATCATATGCCCTGTCATGGTCATATAATATCCTGCTACCATGTCGAT
>JAAZME010000292.1 GCA_012798975.1 Gallicola sp. | reverse complement strand
GTCGGAAAAGGCTACGATCTCGTATTGTCAGGGCATACCCATGGAGGTATCTGGAGAATTCCGAAGATCAGCAACGGCTTTCTTTCCAGTGAAAGAAAGTATATGGGCGGAAAGTACCAAATAGAAAATTCGAATTTAATCGTAGGACGTGGTTTGGCGAAATGGACAGGAGTGCTTTTTCGGCTATATAATCCGCCGGAACTAGTCGTTGTTTTACTGGAAGGAAAAGATTAAAATAAATATAAAAATATGCTGAAGCAAAAGCCTGATGTTTTTCGAGAAGCTCAGGCTTTTGCTTTTTGAGATAAGAGTTTTAGTGGATATGCAAAAGTTAACAACTTGACCTATAATATTTCTGCGGTATAATGGTCTCACAAGTTTTTATCAATTTTCAAATGACAATAAATTAACACAATATTCTCCTTTTCTTTTGAAAAGATAGGGTTTTAAGGGATGAAGGGAGATTGGAAGAAGAAAATGCAGAGTATTATCTAGTGGAAGTTGAAAATTTTTTCATCTCTTTTGAAGAAATCTTAACAAACTTGTTCCACAATTAATTTTGAAGTTCGAACCGCTATGGAAGAAATAATTAGAGCTGGTAAAGCTTTCAAACTATTTTTGGAGAAGAGGTCAAAGATAGGAAAGTCTTAAAAATAAAAAACATCCTTAAGGAGGATACTATGAACCCAATGTTACAAAAGCAAGTTGATTCAGAGTTTATGACTCAAGAGCAGGCTGAGGTGATCCAAAAAGCCGTTGATGCCAAAGATTCCGTTATTGCATCCGGACACAGATCCGCTGCTGTACGACCTTTATTAGCCACTTTGATGGCTATGACAAAAGGATTCAACACAAAAAAGATCAAAGAGCTGGAAGATATTACAGACGATGCAGACTATCTATTATTGCCGGGACTTGCTGTTGAGAATTTTGAAGAATATGTACAAAAATCTGTGGAAGCAAAGTCTTCTCTTGTTACAATTAAAGAGCCGGAACATCCATATTCTATGCTTAAAATTATGAAAAAGGCTTTAAAAGCAACTGGAAACAAGGATAAAAATGTCTGGCTGTTAGAATGCCGAAAAATTGACAATGTTCCTCATCTAGTAGAGATCCAAAGAGTGCATTATGATGAAAAAGGAAAAGTTGCCTTAGATAAACTAGAATTTTAAATGCAGGACAAAAGGGATAGTCTGACTATCCCTTTTTTATTGAGATAATTTTATAAAAATAACAGAGGGAGGACTTTCATCTAGAAAAAATATTAGTTTAGCCCTTTCCAGCTATACAATTTCCCTTTTTCCTATATAATAGAGAGGACAATAATTAGAAAGACAGGGGATGGAATATGAACTGGAAGCGAATGATTACAAAAACATTAAAGGTATTATTAGGTCTTTTTATTGCAGGGATTGGAACGGCATTTTTATATGAACTGGGGTGGGGAAGCAATCCTTCCGCCACGATGATTGAAGGAACATCCATCTTTTTTAATTTGAGCTATGGATTGGCTGGGATTGCGATTAATATCGTTTTTTTGATACTGCTCTTTATCTTGGATCGGAAACTTATCGGTGTAGGGACAGTTCTTACAACTTTCTTTTTCGGCTATTTTATCGATATCGGCGCATTTATTATATCGCCCTTAAGCGTGCCGGAAATGGGAATTGTTTTAAAAGCCGTTGTTTTAGTTGTCGGCTGTCTTTTAACAGCAATAGGCTTAGGATATTATGTAGGGCAGTTTTTCGGAGCCGGAGCAATGGATGCTATGTCGGTTATCCTTCATCAAAGATGCCATATTAAATTTTCCTTCTGCCGCTGGGGGCTTGATATTCTTATGATGGTTTTAGGCGTTTTGATGGGGGCTTCTTGGGGGATTGGAACTATAGGAACCATTCTGGTAACAGCACCGATTATGGAATGGATTATTGATCGAATTAAGAAAAAAGAACAAACAGAAAGTCTAAACTAAACCCGCCAAAGCGGGTTTTTTTGCAGGATAAAACTTTGACTAAGAGGATATATAAAAGTTAAATATAAATAAAACATATAGTAAATATATAAGATATAGTGGTGCAATATTATGAAGTTTCGTCTATAATAGAAAAGTTGAAAATAAATAATATAGAGGAGATGGAACATGAGTTTTAGAAAAGAAATTGCAAAGACGATAAAGGTAATGCTGGGAATTTTATTGGCAGGGATAGGGACGGCAATATTATACGAGTTGGGCTGGGGAAGCAATCCTTCTGCCACTATGATAGAAGGATTATCTGTCTTTTTTAACCTTAACTATGGAGTATCCGGGATTATTATTAATATGATTTTTATTTTGATGCTGTTGTTTTTTGATCGAAAATTGATTGGAGTAGAAACTGTTTTGATCACTTTTTTCTTCGGCTATTTTATAGAGGCGGGTGTTATCCTTCTATCGCCTTTTGGTATTGCTGAAATGAATATGACGATAAAAAGCATTATGCTTGTGATCGGATGTGTGTTAACAGCGATCGGACTAGGATATTATGTCGGACAATTTTACGGCACAGGCACTATGGATGCGATGTCGGTTATATTTGCAGAGAAATGCCATATTAAATTTTCTTACTGCCGATGGGGGCTTGATATTTTAATGATGGTATCAGGAGTTTTCATGGGGGCTTCTTGGGGAGCGGGTACCATTGGAAGTATTATTGTAACAGCACCGATTATGGAAATTATTATACATAAACTAAAAGAAAAAGAGCCAGCAGAGGTTTTAGTGGAGCAGACGTTATCGTAAGCTCTGAAAAGAGAATGGCTGCCTTTTATAGAATAAAAAAGGAGGCTGGAAAGAATATGTTCCCCGCTTCCTTTTTTGAATTCATTTATCTTTTTTTGTTACCAAACACGCCTCGTGCCATTTCTCGTCCTAATTCTCTTCCAAAACTTGAGAGAGCGCTTCCTATGACCCGCTCAAGGCCCATAGATTTAGACCGTCGGCCTCGTTTTTGTTCCGAAAAGATCCCTTCCAATATGGAACCTAAGCCGTGGGGAGCTTCTTTTTCTGAAGGTGAGTCTTCTTTGGCAGATTCTTTTTGCTCGAGAGCTTCAAAAGCGGAAAAAGAATCTATATCTGCAGCATATTTTTCGTATAGAGGAGATTTTTGTACATAAGACTGCAGCAGTTGGGGATCCAGACTTCCCATAGCACTTTTCGGCGGATAAATCACCGCTTTTTTTGCAAAGGAAGGCGTACCGTCTTCTGTCAGATGAGATAGAACTGCTTCTCCTACAGATAAATTTGTTATCGTCTCTTCCACGTTGAGGCTTCCATCATTTCTAAAGGTTTCCGAAATCTTTTTTATAGTTTTAAGCTCTTTAGGACTGTAGGCGCGAAGACCATGCTGTATCCTGTTTCCCAGCTGTGAAGAAATAGAATCTGGGATATCGGAAGGATTCTGTGTGATAAAGAATATGCCCACTCCTTTAGAGCGGATCAAACGGACGATCAGCTCCATTTTTTCCCTTAGAATCTCAGCATCTTTTGTAAAGAGAAGATGAGCCTCATCGAAAAAGAATACCAGTTTCGGCTTTTCCACATCTCCTGCTTCCGGCAGTGTTTCGTAAAGTTCGCTTAACAGCCAGAAAAGAAAGGTTGTGTACAGCTTGGGATTTAAAAGGAGCTTTTTAGAAGACAGGATATTAATTATTCCATAACCGTTGGAATCTGTTCTTAAAAAGTCTTCAATCTTAAAATCCGGTTCGCCGAAAAAGAAATTTCCTCCTTGATCTTCTAAAGAAATCAAAGAACGAAGGATAGCGTTAATAGACTGTTTTGAAATATTGCCGTAAGTTTTTGAAAGCTGCGAGGAGTATTCCGACACAAGATGAATCACCGCCCGCAAATCCTTTAAATCCAGCATCAACAGATTTTTATCATCTGCAAAACGAAAAACAATCTGCAGAATCCCTGTTTGGATGTCGTTTAAACCTAAAAGCCGGGCGAGATGCAGGGGACCCATTTCGCTGATCGTTGCTCGGATTTTTGTTCCCTCTTCTCCATAGAGATCAAAAAATTCTACGGGATAATGTTCGAAATTCCACTCTTCTTCGCCGATTTTCGCCAGCTGTTTTTGGACTGGGGCTGTATTTTCTCCAGGGGATGCAAAATTAGAAAGATCTCCTTTTACATCGGAAAGAAAAACAGGTATTCCTTTTGAAGAAAGCTCTTCGGCTAAAACTTTTAAGGTGATGGTTTTTCCTGTGCCTGTGGCGCCGGCAATAATACCATGGCGTGTCAGCATAGCAGCAGGAATGGAAAGACGTTCCCCATTGGACACTGCAAATTCAATAAATTCCATAATATACCTCGTTTCTATAGTTAAATTCATTATATAAGATCCTAAAGAGGATTAAAAGATAAAAGAAGTGTGGGCGATCCTTTCTAGCGAATCACGAGAAAGTATCGTGATTAGGAAAGGAGTGGCATGAGCTAGACCTAATTTAGGATTTTATTAAACTTTAGCAGGTTGGTGCAGGTCATTCTCCAAATCAAGGAGTTTTCATGTGGCTAAGAGCGATCTGTTGGACTGTTGCCAAAGCAAAATGCTACTTGACTTAAAGAGGGATTCAAGAGGGGAGTTGTGGAAGAAACATGGTGCGTGTTTTTTTGAATAGAAGAATAATTGCAGCAGAAGATAAAGAAAAAATAATATAATAAAAATCGGATTTTATAAAAAATATATTGAAATGATAATTAGAATCAATATTAGATGAAATTAAGTTTAAAGTCGTTATGCGTGGGTATAATAAACACTGTAGGAGAGAAATCGGAAAAATAATAGAACTTAAAGGAGAATTAGAATGTCATTAGTAGGCAAAAAAATTGAAGAATTTAAAGTACAAGCATTTTATAACGAAGATTTTGTAGAAGTTACTGATCAAGATTTATTAGGAAAGTGGAGCGTACTAGTATTTTACCCGGCAGATTTTAGTTTTGTTTGTCCAACAGAATTGGAAGATCTTCAGGCAGAATATGAAACCCTAAAAGGTCTTGGAGCTGAAGTGTACTCTGTATCAACAGATACTCATTTTGTTCACAAAGCATGGCATGATACTTCAGACGCTATTAAGAAAATCGAATACTATATGCTAGCAGATCCAAATCAGCTGCTATCTAGAAATTTTGACGTTTTAGACGAGGAAGCTGGATTATCTCAAAGAGGTACGTTTATTATTGATCCAGACGGTATCGTTCAATCTGTTGAAATCAGTGCAGATGGTGTAGGAAGAGATGCCAGCATTTTAGCAGATAAAATTAAAGCAGCACAATATATTCGTAAAAATCCAGGAGAAGTATGTCCTGCAAAATGGAAAGAAGGCGGAGACACATTAACTCCAGGTCTTGATTTAGTAGGAAAGATTTAGGTGAAAATATGTTAGCTCAAGAAACAAAACAACAATTAGAACAATACCTTGGGTTATTGGCAAAACCGGTTGTTTTCGGCATGAGCTTAGGAGAAGATGAGAGATCGAAAGAGCTCTCATCTTTCTTGACTGAAATTGCGGATATGACGGATAAAATCTCTTTAGAAGAGAAGAATCTTCCGTTAAAGCCAAGCTTTGCCATCGACCGGGATGATTTTGAAAGCGGAATTGTTTTCGCAGGGGTACCTTTGGGACATGAATTTACTTCCTTTGTCCTTGCACTTTTGCAAGTGGGAGGTCGTGCTCCAAAAATTACGGAAGAACAGGCGGAAAGAATCAAAGGGATTTCTAAGAAATTAGATTTTATGACCTTTGCCAGTCTCAGCTGTACAAACTGTCCTGATGTAGTTCAGGAATTTAATATTATGGCGGTACTAAACGAAAATATATCTCACACCATGGTAGAAGGGGGCATGTTCCAAGATCTTGTAGAAGAAAAAGGAATCATGGCTGTTCCTACTGTGTTTTTAAATGGGGAAGAGTTTACAAGTGGACGCCAGAATCTAGATCAGCTTTTAGATTTAGTAGCTCAGCCGAAAGATTCCAGTGCTTTGAATGAGATTGAACCTTTTGATCTTCTCGTTGTGGGCGGCGGACCGGCAGGGGCAAGCTCTGCGATCTATGCTGCAAGAAAAGGAATCCGTACTGGAATTGTCTGTAAGGAATTCGGCGGACAGGTAAATGAAACCTTGGGAATTGAAAATATGATAGGAATTCCTTACACAGAAGGACCGAAGCTTATGGCGGAAGTTCGCAACCATGTAGAACAGTATCCTATTGAGATTATAGAAAACCAAATGGTTTCAGGTTTAGAGAAGGATGGAGAAAACTGGAAGATTATTTTAGAAAGCGGAGCAGTTCTTCATTCTAAAACAGTTGTAGTTGCCACAGGAGCCCGCTGGAGACAAATAGGTGTTCCTGGGGAAGATAAGTATCGAGGAAAAGGGGTAGCTTATTGTGCTCATTGCGACGGACCTCTGTTTAAAGGAAAAGATATAGCCGTAATCGGCGGAGGAAACTCTGGGGTCGAAGCCGCTATCGACTTAGCGGGTATCGCGAACCGTGTAACGGTAATGCAGTTTTCAGAGCATTTAAAAGCAGATAATGTCCTTCAAGAACGGTTAAAAGAACTGGAAAATGTGGAAGTTATCAAAAATGCCGAGACTACAGAACTTGCAGGAGACACGGTAATACGAGGTCTTCATTATAAAGACAGAGTCACAGGAGAAGAGAAATCTTTCGATGTAGATGGAGTCTTTATCCAAATCGGACTCATTCCCGACACGGAATGGCTGCAAGGAATCGTTGATCTTAATGAAAGAGGAGAAATTATAATCGACGGCAGCGGAAAAACCAGCGAAGAGGGGATCTATGCTGCAGGAGATTGTACAACAGCTGCCTATAAGCAGATCGTCATTTCTATGGGAACAGGCGCTACTGCTGCTTTAGGTGCTTATGATTATTTGATTCGTAGGGGATAATTTTATATAAAAAACTGGATAATCTGGTTTTAGATTAAAAAGACAGAGAAAATCATATCTTTTCTCTGTCTTTTTATATTTTATCAGGAGTAAACCCCATTCAAAGGGAGTTTCTCTATTTTGTTATAGAAAGCTTGAGCAGGATTAACAAAATTGTATTCAGTTCTTCTGAAATTTTTTATGAATTATCTTCCTGTAGTAAAAGATACAATATCTGTTTTTTCTGTGATTACATTATCTTCTACAAAAGCGATATAAACATAGTAGGTTTTTCCTTTTGCCAGTCCCTTGATGTGGGCGCCTTTTCGATTGTAGTTTACTTTATTGTATTTTTCAAAAGAGCCTGTTTCTCCAGTTTCAGAAAGAAATACTGCGTATCCTTTTCCGTTTGGAGAGAGGATATCGAAGTTTATATTTGCTTGATTCTTTTTCGATTCGATCTGTTTCACATCGATTTCTTCCGGTTCTTGGATTGTCAAAGAGAAAGGCTGTGTAAAAGCTATTCCTGTTTCGCTTTTTAATTGAGCTCGAACATAAGAGTTGACTTGGTCTTCATAATCGTTTAAGTCAATTGTATTTCCAGTAGCGATTACTTTGCCGTCAGCAATCCATTCTACAGTAGTATAGTCCTTTCCTTCAACAGACAGGCTGTTTTCTTTTTGGTCAACAGAGATATTGCTGATCGAAGGAGTTGCCTGATCTAAAAGATATGTTGTAGAGCTGTTTCCGCTTCCGGGCATTGGGTTTCCATTTGGAAGGGTTGAATTAATTCCGTCTACTCTGGAAACTCTTGAAACAGAATAGAAGGTTCCCTTTTCCATAGCGTTTCTTGTTGCGTCAATAGATAATTCAGGCATAAGCATCATATTAAAAGAATATCCTGTTGCATTTAAACTATGGGTATCGTCATTGGCGAATCCCCATACTTGTCTTCCTTCTGGAAGGGTTTTTTGAAGAATATTATCCCAAAGGATACGATCGTAGCGGGATTCGTTATCGATTTTGTTGATGATTTCAACGCCTACACAAGAACGGAACGTATCTAGAAGGTTAACATATTTTGAGATTTGAGAAGGATCGTTGGCTGGGTCAGAGGTTTTATAGCCTGTATATCTTCCCATATGATTGATATGAGAGATGCCGCCTCTTTCTTCGATTTCTCTTAAAGTGTTTTCCATAGATGCGGGAGAGGAATTGTTCCAATCCGTTAGGAAGGTGTTGATATGATCGGTTCTAGACTGCTCATTGGAATAGGAAAAGTCGAGCATGCCTCGTCCGTTTCTTCCAACACCGGATTCGATTTCGGCTTTTCTTTCAGGAGATACGGAACCTTCTCCTGCATTTTCCCAACCTTTAGTGGTGTAGTTATGATCGGTCATGGCTAAAATATCATAACCTTTTTTATAATGGTCTTCTACCATTTCATAGGTATAGTTTCCGCCGTCGGAATTTTTGGAATGGGCATGGAAATCAGCTTTATATTGATGCTGGTTTTTCCAGTCTACTGTTTCGTAGGGATTGTTGATGATGTAGTCTAATTCATAGCTGCCCTTTTCAGCGAATACGTTAGCTGGAAAACTTCCAGTAATAATTGCAGCTGCTAAGAGTCCTGCAGATACTTTCTTTAATACATTTTTCTTCATTTTATCTCCTCCAAAGTTTTGGTTTGTCTTACAAAAGAAATATAGGATAAGAATTTGAAGTAATGGCGAGTATTTCGTAAAGATTAAATAAACAAAATGAAGTCTTTATAATCTGGAATTAAGACAAAATAGTATCGGAAAAATTGAAGACAGCTTCTTGAGTGATAATGCTGTTTCTAGATCGAAGGGTTTTAAAGTTTCGCCGAATACACAATTTTACTATATTTATAGGATAGAATAAGGACACTAGCGGAAATACTATCCCTTGCAGCAAGGAGTTGAAGGAAATGGGTAAAAGCAGAAAAGGAATCATTATACTTATAATTCTCATTCTTTTTGTAGTTTTTTTATTTTTAAAAGTTTTTGATAGGAGAATTAACACAGTACATTATGATATTGAAAACTCAAGAATACAAGAAGATATCAAGATTGTATATATTTCAGATCTTCATAGTACAGATTTTGGAGAAAATCAAAGAAAAGTAATAGAAAAACTGGAAAGAGAAGAACCGGATCTCGTATTATTGTGGGGAGATATCTTTGACGATATGGAGCCGAGCCATAAAGCAGTAGAACTTTTGGATCAGCTGAAAGGAAAATATAAAACTTATTTTGTTTCCGGAAATCATGAGTTTAATACGGGAAGAGTAAAAGAAATCAAAGAAATGGTCCGAGAGAAGGGGATTCATGTTTTGGAAGGGGAAACTCTTGCATTAGAGATAAAAAATACGAAAATCGATCTTAGCGGTACGGACGATAATTTAGTAGGAGAGTCCCGGTATAAAGAACAGTTAAAGAATGCAGCGGAACAAAGAAGAGAAGAGGCCTTTTCCATTCTTTTAACCCATCAGCCGAAAAATATCGATTTATTTCGAGAATATCATTATGATTTGATTCTTGCAGGGCATAATCATGGAGGGCAGGTCCGCATCCCTTTCCTTGTGGACGGTTTGTTTTCTAGAGAAGAAAGGTTCTTTCCAAAGTATTCCGGGGGAGAGTATGATTTGGAAGGATCTAAGCTGATTATCGGAAGAGGCTTAAACCGAAAAACATATAAGATTAGACAAAAATATCCAGTGCCGAGAATTTTTAATCCGCCGGAGCTTGTAGTTATCCATTTAAAACCGGATAAATAGTTTTTTTGCATAAAAAGGAAAACACCTCCTGAAGTTTCAGGAGGTGTTTTTAAGCGGTTTTGTGAAGTTTGTTCCGTAAAGAGTATTTAGTATTTGTAGGATTGTCCCCCGTCTATTGGAAGGACTTGGCCGTTTATGAAGCCTGCATCTTTAGATAATAAAAATGCCACAACACCAGCAACTTCTTCTACTTTTCCAAAGCGCTGCATTGGATTTGGTTTTACGAATTCTTTTCCAACAGCTTCCCAGTCGTCTCCGCCCATTTGTCGAAGAGACCCCTCAACCATATCCGTCATAATCGCTCCTGGAGCGATGGCGTTGATATTGATGCCGTATTGTCCATATTCCACAGCTGAGTTTCTAGTAAGACCAACAACACCATGTTTTGTAGCCGAATAGCCGGACTGATTTCCTACTCCTCGGATACCGCCGACAGAAGCACTGTTTACAATTGCACCTTCTCCCTGCTCATGCATGACTTTTAGTACATATTTCATACCGTAGAAAACACCGTTCAAGTTGATATCTACAACTCTTTGGAATTCTTCTGCAGTGTAGTTTTCCGTAAGATTTTGTTTTCCTTCAATTCCTGCATTGTTGAAAAATCCATCGATACGTCCGAATTTTTCCATGGTTTTATCTACGTAATTCTTAACTTCTTCCTCTTTTCCTACATCTGCTTTTACGATGAGCGTCTGAGCTTTTGGATTAATATCTTTAATCAAATCTTCAGTGTGTTTTAGTTTTTCTTCATTGGTTGCAACTAAAACAAGGTTTGCCCCTTCTTCTGCGAGTCTTAGACAGGTTCCCTGTCCAAGCCCTGCGGAAGCGCCGGTTACAATAACTACTTTGCCTTGAAATCTTTTCATAATTACCCTCCTTATTTTAAATATCACTCTATATATACCCAAATTTTTGGACAAAAAAAAATCGGCTGTTACAGCCGATTCTTAATTTATTTAGTCTACTTCTGCGATGGATTTAAGATAGTTGGAAGTATCAACTAAGGTAGAGCTTGATACAGCATCTACTGTTTCCCCAGGTGTGCTTGCATTAACAACTTCCATAATTTCTTCCTCTGTTTTTCCTACAACGAAGTGCTCAATTGCTTTATAGCCTTCACCTAAAGTTTTTGTAGCATTTCCGCTGTTTTTCATAACCGTACTATAAGCGGCATCGTTTTGAAGTTTTGAAATAAGAGGGGTCTTTGCATCAGCAAAGCCTTCTCCAAATTTTTTGTCGCTGTTCGGAACGGGTTCGCCTTCCATAAATTGGAACTCGTCGATGGAAGCAGCAACTATGGTATCCCCTTGTTCTGCTACGAAGATATCTGCAAAACTTCTTGTTCCGTGAGGCGCTGATAATTCTCGTTCTAATTCCACGGATTCAGAATTGTTTGGATCATAAGCTCCTTGGGAGATAAATCCATTTTCGGCAGTATCGATAATAGCTTCCAGATAGCCTACAGTATCGACTAAAGTTGCACCGCTTACTGCATCTACAGGTTTTCCTGCTTCAGATGCTTCGACAGTAGCTTTTACTTCGCCGATAGTTTTGTTTTTTACAAAATCTTCTATAGCTTCGTAATTATCTGATAGAGATCGAGTCGCTTTTCCTGCTTCAGTCATCCGAGCGCTATAATCGTCATCGTTGTCCAATTTTGAGTAAAGTACAACTCCATCTGCATAACCTTGTCCAAAATCTTTGTCGGAATTCGGTACTGCATCCATTTCATTTGGATCTCCAAACTGATATTCATCGATAGAGGCATCTAGTATTTTGTCGCCTTCTAAGACTACACCGATAGATGAAAAAGCTTGTTCGCCATGAGGGGCTGCATATCCACGACGCAATTCGATAGCTGTTCCTTCGAATTCTGGGGCTTCTACAGTTGTTGCTGCAGGCTCTTTTTCTGTCGTTTCAGGCTGAGTTGTTTCTTCTGTTGCAGGGGCTTCGGTTGTCTCTGTAGCAGGAGCTTCAGTCTCGTCTCCGCTGTTTTGGTTAGCGCAGGCTGTTAAAACAATAGCCAAGGCTAACATCATAATTAGCTTCTTTAATTTCATATGTATCCTCCTCCTTGTAATTGATTAGATTATAACATAACAATCTTTTTGTAACAATAAAACCTATAGCCAATAAAGGGTGTAAGTTAGTTGTAATAAAAAACAGTTTGAGATGAAGACAGAGATAAATAAAAAAATGGAAAATATGAAGGAAATGTAAAACATAAGAGGAGAATAAATATTTCAGCTGTACGTTATGTAAATGTGTGTATAATGAGGTTTTAAAAGCAGGAAGTTCATAGAAGAACAAAGGATTGTTTTTTCTTCAGGGGAAATTTGAGAGTTTTTGTTTTTCTGTAGAGAAAAATTGTTTAATTGCAGAGATATGGGTAAATATAAATTGAGAACAATTATCAATAAAGATGATTTAATAAATGAATTTGCCTTATAGGAGGATATTATGACTTATAAATTAGATCCATTAAAATATAATTACGATGCTTTAGAAGAAGTGATTGATGAGGAAACGATGAAGATTCATCATGATAAACATCATCAGGCATATGTAGATAAATTAAACAAGGCGGTAGAAGGAACAGAGTGGGCAGAAAAATCAGTAGAAGAACTGCTTAAAAACTTAGATTCTATTCCTGACGATATTAGAACGGCTGTTAGAAATAACGGCGGAGGCCATTATAACCACAACTTATTCTGGGAAACAATGACTCCGGGAGGCTCAAAAGAACCTGTAGGTAATCTTAAAAAAGCAATTGAAGAACAGTATGGAAGCTTTGATGCTTTTAAAGAAGAGTTCGAAGAAAAAGGTGCTGGACAGTTCGGTTCCGGATGGGTTAATCTTGTTGAGAAAGACGGGAAAATAGAAATTGTAGGAAATCCGAATCAAGACAGTCCAATCAGCGACGGTTATAATGTAATTATCGGAAACGATGTCTGGGAACATGCGTATTATCTTCGCTATCAAAACAAGCGTCCAGATTATTTAAAAGCTTGGTGGAAAGTAGTAAACTGGGATGTAGCCGAAGAAAGATATAACGGATAGTAAACAAAAACAATAATTTTAAAAAGCAGTTCTCGTTTATGAGAACTGCTTTTTTTGCAAAGAGCTTTAAAAAAAGAGTGATAGAGTGAAGAGTAGAGAGTGAAGTTATGGAAGAAACATGAGGCATGTTTCTTTTGATAATAAAAAACAATCGATACTTATTTTACTAACCGAATAAATAAGAACTACTTCTTATATTAAGAAGAAAATGAATGTATTCTTCATTTTCCACCACAAACTCCACTCTATCTCCCCTCTCTCACTCTT
>JAAZME010000342.1 GCA_012798975.1 Gallicola sp. | reverse complement strand
GTATATGTCCGCTTTATAGTTTTGAAATCCATCATATACTGCGGCATTTTTTATTAATAGGCTCATTCTTTCCTCCCTATCTTTTTATAAAATACTCATCATACCAAATCAAGAATACATATACCGTCCATAAATAACGCTGATTTAACGCCTTTCCTTGATAATGGTCTTCTAATAAACGAAGGAGTTTATCTGTATCGAAAAATTTCTTCGCCGTATCGCTTGATAATGTTTCTTTGAACATATTATAGTATTTATCCTGCTTCAACCAGAACCTGATCGGCACTGGGAATCCAACTTTTTTCCTTTTAGCCCAATCTTCCGGCAAGCTGTCTGAGGCAGCTTTTCTAAGAGCGTATTTAAAGATCTCGCCGTTGACTCTGTATTTTTCTGGTATCGTTGCAGCAACATTCATAACTTCTTTATCCAAAAACGGAACTCGAAGTTCCAGGCTATGGGCAGAGCTCATTTTATCTGCTTTTAAGAGAATATCTCCAGGCATCCATAGATTGATATCAAGAAGCTGTTTCTTTGTCAATTCACTGTCGTTTCTATGCTTCTCAAAGAACTCACGAACGATATCATAGGCTGAAGGGCCCTCTCTATACTCGTCGTGCAGAATATCGTCCGCCTGCTCTGGGGTAAATATCTTAGCTTCGCCGACAAACTCTTCATAAGGATATTGTCCGCCTCGATTTAAGAAATCTGTAAGATGGGTCTTTTTATATTTTACGGCAACATTTCGAAGTCCTCTTCTTATTGGAAAAGGCAGTTTTTTATATTTTTTCATATTCGAACTTTCGCCATAGGCAAAATATCCGCCGAAAAGTTCATCTGCACCTTCTCCGGACAAAACAACAGTAGCATGCTTTCTAGCAAGCTCTGATAAGAAGTAAAGAGGCACTGCTGATAGATTTGAATGAGGCTCGTCCATATGATACTGGATTAACGGAAGTTTTCCTAAACAATCTTCTGCATCAACCATTACTTTATGATGATTAAATCCGCAAAGATCTGAAAACTCTTTTGCTATATCTGTTTCATTATAGAGATCTCCATAATCGGCAAAGCCTACGCTAAAGGTATCTTCCGGCTGAGATAAGTACGTTACATAAGACGAATCGATTCCTCCAGAAAGAAATGCACCGACTTTAACATCGGACTGAAGATGGACGTCTACTGATTCTCTCATAACATTTTGTATATCTTCTACATACTCTTCTAAAGATTTATCTGTTGGATTAAAGGAAGCTTCCCAATATCTGCTGATCTCGATATTACCGTCTTTATACAGCATATAATGTCCTGCTGGAAGCTTATACACTTCTTTAAAAAAGGTTTCTTTCATAGAAGAATACTGAAAGGTTAAATAAGGTTTTAATGCCTTAGGATTTAGTTCTTTAATAAATTCTGGATTTTCTAAAAACCCTTTAATTTCCGAGCCGAAGATTAAATTTCCGTCTTTGGTATTTTGTGTATAGTAAAGGGGTTTTATTCCAAAAGGATCTCGAGCTATAAATAATTCTTTTTTCTTTGTATCCCATACAGCAAAGGCAAACATTCCTCTTAAACGGTCTAAAATATCTTTTCCCCAAAAATCGTAACCGTGGATTATAACTTCGCTGTCCGTTTCAGATTTAAACTTATAGCCTTCTTTGATTAACTCTTCTCTAAGTTCTTTATAATTATATATTTCCCCATTAAAGATCAAAATCTTAGTTCTATCCGCATTATAAAAGGGCTGATCCGCTTCTGAACTTAAATCAATAATACTAAGTCGTCTAAAACCAAAAGAAATATCGTCATTCTCATAGAATCCGCTGCTGTCCGGTCCTCTGTGAATAATTTTTTCTGTCATATTTTTTATCACTTGTGGGTCATATTCTTTATCTTTATGAATATATCCTATAATTCCACACATTTATATCACCTCGTATGTTTTTATTATCTCACAAATTCTTCCTGCTGAATAGATTCTAACTTTAAATTCACAGTATTGCAAATACATGATATAATTATTTTTTAGAAAGGATGTTTATATGGAAAAAATTGCTATTGCCACAGATTCTACCTGTGATTTAACAGAAGAACAATTAAAAAAATATGATATTCGTACTGTATCCCTCCAGGTAATCTACCCGAATGGCGATACTTTTAGGGACCGGAGAGAAATCGACACTAAGAAGGTTGCAAAAGATTTAGTGGATCAAAACATAAAGACCTCCCTGCCTATAGGGAAAGATATCTTGGATTTATTAGACGAATTTTATGAAAATCAGTATACCCATGTCATTCTATCACCGCTGTCCTCAGGATTAAGCGGTACATATGAATTCATGAATGGTTTAAAAGCGGAATACGAAGGTAAATTAGTAATAGAAGTTATCGATCACAAGTCTGTATCTGCCGGTTTCGGCTATCCTCTAGTAATGGCTTCTAAGGCAAGGAGTGAAGGACACAGCTTTTCCGAAATTGTATCGCTATTAAATGAATATAGCAAAAATGTTGAGATCTATTTTGCTGTAGATGATTTGACATACCTTCAAAGAGGCGGAAGAATTTCTAAAGCATCAGAAGTAGTTGCAAATATTTTAGATATAAAACCGGTTATTACAGTCACTGAAAAGGGCACCCTAGAAGTAGATCAAAAAGTTCGAGGCATAAAAAAATCAATGAGATCCGTTGCAAATAAGCTTGTACAATTTTCGAAGGGTAGAGAAATCGAAAAAATCTTTATCGTTCATTCTTCAGCCCCAGAGAAAGCCGACTTTTTAAAGAACTGCTTTGAAAAAGCATTTCCAGATCAAAATATTGACCTGGAGATATATGAATTAAGCTCGCTGTTAACAGTTCATACCGGGCCAGGTCTTTGCGGAGCAGGAATTTTTATAAAACAGCATATATGATTCTC
>JAAZME010000068.1 GCA_012798975.1 Gallicola sp. | reverse complement strand
CCTCATTCATTAACCACGGATATTTAATCTTTTGATTAAGTCACGATATCTTTCGATATCCTTAGATTTAAGATAGTTAAGAAGACCTCTTCTGTTACCAATCATCTTAAATAATCCCCTACGAGAATGGTGATCACTTTTGTGAGTTTTTAAATGTTCTGTTAAAGAACTGATTCTATAGCTTAATAATGCTATTTGAACCTCTGGAGAGCCTGTATCTCCCTCTGCTGTTTTGTACTCATCGATAATTTGTTTTTTTTCTTCTGATGTCATCATAATAATGATTCCTCCTATTAATTTTATTCACCGCTGCTGTTGAAAACGTTGAGGACTCGTATAACAACGCAACAGTACAAGTATTATAGTAACATATCTGTGTATAGTTGTAAATCTTTCTTAGAAATATAAATCTTGTCTTTTTCAAGCTGCTGAATCAACTCATTGGCAGATGGAAATCTGTCATTCTCCCTCATATATTCGATGAAATACAATTTCTGAGTTTTTCCATAGATATCTTCTGAAAAATCGAATATATACGTTTCAATTTTCTTTTCTACTTCATCAAATGTTTTATTCTCGCCTAATGCAGTCATAGACAGATAGTGGTTCCCATTGACTTCGCTGATTGTAAAATAGACACCTTCCTTGGGCAAAATATAGTTTTGATTCTCTAAATTTGCTGTGGGAAAGCCTAGAAGATGTCCTCTCGCTTCTCCATGAACTATTTTTCCTTTTATACTATAGGGTCGGCCAAGGTACCTATTCGCTAATTCAACATTTCCAATTTCGAGCAGATTTCTTATTAACGTACTTTTTATAAGCTTTTTATCAAGACAAAAGTCATTTATTTCAATAAGTTTAAATTCTTGATCGACATAATGCTCTTCTAGATAACGAATATCGCCTTCTCCTTTATAACCAAATTTATAATCCCTTCCTACAACGATACCTTTGCATTTTGTTTTTGTAATAATAAAATCAATAAACTCTGCCGGAAGCATCTTAGAAAAGTCTATATCAAAATTCTTTACAAAAACAATATCAACTTTTTCTTTTTTTAGAATTTCAATTTTATCTTCCAAAGTCGTCAACACGAATTTTTTACTGCTCGGATACAGTACCTTGCCAGAATGATCTTTGAAAAGAAGAACTGCACTTTTTAGATTCTTTTTACAAGCTTCATCTATCATAGTAGAAATTAATTTGATATGACCTAGATGCAATCCATCAAAATTTCCTAATGCCAGTATAGTCTCTTCTGAATTTTTAATTTTACTATTGTCTAACTCAATAATCTTCATAACTTCCTCTAATGCAATAATTTTTTTACTTTAATAATATTTGAATGGTTGCTTTTTAATACTTCACCGATACCAATAAATTCATTCCTGCAGTAGATCAGATTTTGTTCCATTGGATCTAAAGAGGTAGATATTTTTGCTCCATTTAGAATAAGATTATATTTCTCATCGTCTACTTCAATTTTTGGCAAATGAGACAGTGCCTTTTCCATAGGAAGCATAATATCTTCTATCGATTCTATATTATGCTCAATCTGTTCTAGGGTTAAACAATTATCTATGGATATGCCTGATGAAAGAGTACGCAATAGAAAAGACATAGTGCCGCAGGTATCCATAGAACGAGCAAGATCTTTCAGAAGAGTTCTAATATAGGTGCCTTTAGAACAACGTATCCGTATAAGAGCTTTATTTTCATATTTACGAAGCAGCTCTGCCTGATAAACTGTAACGCGGATCGGTTCGCGAGAAATAATTTCGCCTTTTCGCGCATATTCATATAACTTTTTACCTTTGATTTTCTTAGCAGAATACATCGGTGGAATCTGCTGGATTTCTTGATTATTTATTTTATCTATTGAAGATATTATTTCATCTCTTGTAGGAATTTTGTCTGAATAATTTAATACTTCTCCCCAGATATCTTCAGTAGCAGTTTCTATTCCGAATGTAATTTCAGCGATATATTCTTTCGGCTGAAGCATCATATAGTCGCTGATTTTAGTTGCTTTTCCGATACAAATAGGCAGTGCGCCTGTGGCATTTGGATCAAGTGTACCGGAATGGCCGATCTTTTTAGTTTTTAATATTCCTCTTAATTTTGCAACCACATCATGGGAAGTAAAACCTGTTTCTTTAAAAATTGGCAAAATCCCATTAAGATTTCCATTCAATTTCTTCGAACCTCTCTAATAACTTGTTTTTCACTTCTATTAAGCTTCCCTTAATACTGCATCCAGCAGCGAAAGTATGTCCTCCTCCGCCAAAATCTGCAGCAATCTTGCTCACATCAAGATAAGTCTTGCTTCTTAAACTCACTTTAAATTCGTTTTGTATTTTTTCTTTTATCAATACAGAAAGCTCAACACCGCCGACATTTTTGTATTCGTTTACTACTT
>JAAZME010000112.1 GCA_012798975.1 Gallicola sp. | reverse complement strand
CAAAAGCTGCCAACAAAGTAATCAGCAAAGATATAAACAGCGGCATTCTACTTCCAGCAAACTGATAGACAAAATAAACCGCTATCCCCATTAAAATAGATGATATCCCAATTCTGCTTAACTTCGATATAAATTCTCTTGCTCCGATTTTACCCAGCACAAAACGCAGAGCCATTATCATTAAAATTCCGCTGATAACTCTCCCTGTAGCAGTGGCTATCGCCAAACCATTTAACCCGAAAAAATGGGACAATACAAATTTTAAGATTATATCAATACCAATAGCTATGATAGAAATTACTACAGGTGTCTTGGTGTTCTCCAATGAATAAAAAGCTCGGCTATAAATATCTGTAAATGCCTGGCCGATAAGCATCGGTGCATAACATGCAAGAACACCCGCTGTCATAATGATCGATTCGTCTCCGAATTCTCCTCTTCCAAATACAAAGGAAATCACAGGTTCTGCCAAGATTATTAAACCTACAATACAAGGAAGAAGAAAGGTAGCCATTGAAACCGCAGTATCACGAGTAATCTTTTTTAATGCACTGTAGTTTTTGTCCAACGCAGCATTGCTCATAGAAGGATAAACAGAAGTACTGATGGGTACAATCAGTATTCCAGAAAACATCCCTGTTAAACGAATAGCATATTCCAACGCCGAAATACCTCCGACAACAACTAAGGATGCAATATTCTTATCTATAATATTTCCTATATCTTGAAAAAGGAGGGAAATGATCATAGGTGTGGCAAAGAAAACCAGATCCCGCACTTGCCGATCGTGAATATCGATCTTAAAACTATGGGAATATCCAGTTTTCCGCAATTCTGGAAATATACCGATAAACTGAAGCAGATAACCAACCATAAAACCAAAGGGCAGCAAACGATAGTCAATGACTCCGCTTAGAATAATAAATAATATTACTGTTACATTTGCAAAAAAAGGCGCAAATGCTGAAACGATAAAACTTTTATTTGCATTTAGATAGCCTTGATATAAATTAAATAAAGACAAAGAGTATACAGAAAAAATCATTATTCTTGTGAAAAACACAGCTGTCGACAGCGTTTCCCCCTCAAATCCCGAAGCAAACAGCCGGACAACAGGCTCAGTAAATATCAAAACAAAAGCAACAAATACTGTTATTACGAGAAAGGATAAATTCCCCACATTCGAAGTGAAGCCGACCGCCTCTTCTTCCCCTCTGTTTTTTCGAACACGATTGTATATAGGAATAAAACCGACAGTCATCGCCGTTGCTACAAATCCTGATAAAAGATTTGGGATAGTGGATGCTATAACATAGGCATCCTTTAAAGAGCTGGTTCCGTAGAAGTAAGAAACGACCATTTCCCTTGCAAAACCGATTATTTTTGAAAGTGCTGAAATCAACACTAATAAAAAGGCTGTATTACCCATTATTTTCTCCTTTAATATCTTATTTTTTCTTTTTGAATCTAACTGCTTTTATAATGATTTCTTGTATGCTAATGACTTTCATTACAGATAATATACTAAAATAAAGTGCTGTTGAAAAGATTATTGTCAACATCAATCCAAGCATTGGATTCATTGCACTCGCGGCAAAATCATTAAAAACATATGCAAATATTCCCATGATTATAGAAGCTGCCGCTATGATAATGAATTTATGTACAAATATCTTTAATCCAAGCTTTCCTATTCTCATACGCAAAACCCACATTAACAAGACTGCATTTACAACCCGCCCGATAGATGAAGACAAGGCTAAACCGGATAGACCCATAATCGACGATAATAAAAAGTTTAGTACAATATCTGCGATCATCGATATACTTGAAACAATAACCGGTGTCTTTGTATCCTGCAAAGAATAGAAGGCCCTGTTGTAAATATCCGTTATTCCCATCCCGATCAGCATCGGCGCATAGTATATCAGTACAGTCGAAGTCATAAGAACAGATTCCTCCCCAAAAGCCCCTCTTCCATATATAGCTGAAATGATAGGACGGCTTAACACGATCAGACCTATAATTGATGGAACATTCAATATACTAATTGTCGTGGAATTTTCTGTGATGATTTTTTTCAGCTCCGGGATTTGTCCTTGAGTTCCCATCTTGCTCATCGTAGGATATATCGCAGTCGTTATAGGAAAAATCAGTATTCCTGTGACGATCCCGATAATACGGTAAGAATAATCCAGCGCAGATACTCCTCCTGGGGTTAAATAAGAGGCGATATTATTATCAATTAGATTTGCAATATTTGAAACGATTAATGCCATCATCATCGGCAATGCTAAACGAATAAAATCTTTTACACTTTCATCTTTGATACTAAAGCTGAGCCGATAGCTGTAATGCAGTTTTTTCAGGCCTGGTACTATAAACATAAATTGTACAAAATAAGACACTATAAATCCTAAGGGCAGATATATTTTATCAACCATCCCTGCAGCTATGGTAAAAAGTATAATTACTGCATTCATACTAAAAGGTGCTAATGCAGACAGCACAAAACTATCATTTGCGTTCAAATAACCTTGATATAAACTAAATAAAGAGATAGCGTAAAGTGAAAATATCATAATCCGCATATACTGGATCGTCAACTTCAGCACTTCCCCCTCATAACCTCCCGCAATTAGCTTTACAACTCCTTCAGGATAAACTAATACCGCAATCACAAACAAGGTTACAATTACAAATATTAGATTTGCTATACGGCTCGTAAACAAATCTCCCCATTCTCTGCCTTTTTTATTCTCTCTCGTATATATCGGGATATTTCCAATCGTCAATGCTGTTCCGACAAAGCCTGCAAGTATCGTCGGTATCGCAGTCGCGATCACATAGGCATCTTTCGTAATTCCCGTTCCAAAAAAATAAGAAAACACCATTTCTCTTAAAAATCCAAGTATTTTCGATAAAGCCGAAATTATCATTAATACTGCAGCTACTGATTTCATAACATTCCTTCTTTTCATATATTTAAACAATATAGCTATTTTAATCGATCTGAATCATAACTACAACTTTTAAAAAAACAAACCGCCGAAGCGGTTTGTTTTTATCTATCTTTTCAGTTTTGTTTTTATAATCTTTCTAGCATCTTCTAAACGGATAATTCCAAAAAGAAATACTAACGCGATATAAAGGATCCCAGCTGCTGCAACCATAACAAGAACACTTAAAACTAACGGCAGTGTATTTAATAGCACTCCTTTAAGAATATAAACCACAGCACCCATTATACCAGAGGCAATGATTATTTTAACAACTTTCCCGCTTATATTTTTAAGACCAATTCCCTGTATCCTCTTTCTAAGATAAATATACAGTAAGATCGCATTCACAAATCTTCCAATAGATGTTGACAATGCCAACCCGTTTAGTCCCATAAATCTTGACAATGTAATATTTAATACAATATCAACAACTATGGATATAATCGACAAAAATACCGGTGTCTTTGTGTCCTCTAAAGAATAAAAAACTCTATTAAAGATATCCGTAATCCCCAGACCGATCAAAAGAGGTGCATAATAAAAGAGTGCGCCGGAAGTCATCAAAATAGATTCTTGCCCAAACTCGCCTCTTCCATAGACAAATGCTGTAATAGGCTCGCTTAGAAGCATAAGACCGATTGTTGCTGGAATCAAAAGACCCATCATCACTGCAATATTATTGCTTGCTACTTCTTTTAGCTTCCTGTATTCCTTTCGGACACCCAGCTGGCTCATTGTCGGATAAATAGAAGTGGCAATAGAGGTGATTAAAATCATTTGAACCATATTAACCAATCTATTTGCATATTCTAAGGATGAAATCCCTCCCACGGCTATAAAGGATGCTATGTTTTTATCAATAATCGTTCCAACATTTTGAACAACCATCGCCAGCATCATCGGCGCTGCTAATTCTAGAAAGAGCTTTACATAACGGTCTTTAAAATTAAAACTTGGTGTATAAGTGAATTCTTTCTTTCTTAAAAATGGATACAGGAATATAAGCTGCGCCAAATACCCCAAGAAAAATCCTATCGGAAGAAATATATTGTCGATGGTCCCTGCGGCTATTGTAAAAAGGATTACGATAATATTCATCATAAAAGGTGCAACCACAGAAGGAATAAAGACATCATGGGCATTTAAATATCCTTGATACAAACTGAAGAAACAAGTAAAATACACAGTCACAATAACAATACGAAGAAACGAAACTGTCGTCGCTAAGGTCTCTCCCGTAAATCCTCCAGCAAACAGCTTAACAAAGGGCACTGGAAACAGCTCTATTATAAGAATAGCTATGGTTATAATAATAAACAAAATGTTCGTGATTTTAGAAGTATAAAGATTTGCCTGCTCTTTCGACATCTCTTTTAATATTCTATTGTATACCGGAATAAAACCAATCGTAATTGCAGTTCCTACAAAACTCACTATCAGACCCGGAGCGGAAGTTGCAATAACATACGCATCTTTTACCGCTGATGTTCCATAAAAATAAGAGAAGACCATCTCTCTTAAAAATCCCATCACTTTAGATAATGCTGAGATAATCATTAAAATAATTGCTACCGATTTCATAATTTGACCCTTCGATTCATTATATTTTGTTCTTTCAGATAAGCTGTCCTTTAACACTCGTTCCACAATTCTATAACTAAATTTTTCTATTTGTTTTTCTGTAATTCCTGCGGATTTCATTTCTTTTAAAAATCCATTCATTTCCAGAACAGTAGCGATCTCTAAATTTCCCGTAATCCCATCAAAATCAGATCCGATGGAAAGTATATCTTCGCCGTCTGCATTCATAATATAACAAATATACTTCAGATAGTCTGATTTTCTATTAGCGGGATTAAGAAATTTGCTGTTCAAAAAAGCAGAGCAGATGTTTACCCCGATAACTCCGCCGCTATCTGCAACAGTTCTGATCATTTCATCCGTTAATTTTCTTGGATGATTCAAAAGAGTTCTACCCTTAGAATGAGTTGCTATGATATATTTTTCAGAAATCCTCGCAGCATCCTAAACCCCGCCGTCTGATCAATGAGAGACATCTGCTATCAACGAAGATCAATATTCATTACAGATCCTCAAAACTGAAACTAAAGTCTAACCCTAACCGATCTCTTATTTCAATAAATTCCTTTTGTATTTCTTTCCCAATGGGAATTCCAGTATTTTCTCTTTCTAAAGACTTAAGATATTCTTTTTCCCCAGCGGTATAAATCCGTTCTTCCCCTTGGGCTTTCTTTGAACTTCTCAACTCTCTTAAAATATCACCTGTAATTTTCTTAAACACATCCGCCCCCATAAAAGCTTCTATATCAACTGCCATGAAAAAATGGCCTAAATGATAGGGGATTTTTAAACCTTCTGCATCATATCCGCTTAGGCTTTTCATAAAAGAACCTGCTTGAAGAGCAGATGAAAGTATTTCTACTACCGTTGTATAGCCATAACCTTTATAACCGCCTAAGGCTTCCCCAACCCCCCCTAGAGGAGTCAAAGCTGCCGTTCCCTTCTCAAGGGCATTGAGAATCTCTTCGCTGTCTGTAAGACTTTCGCCATTCTCGCTGATAACAAGTCCTTGAGGAGTTTTCTTCCCTTCCCGATTATACAGTTCAATCTTTCCCCTTTGACAAGTACTAGTAGCACAATCCAATATAAAAGGAAATTCTTCATCTGTCGGCATACCAAAAGTAAGCGGATTGGTACCCATCATATTTTCTACACCAAATGTAGGCGCTACAGAAGGCCGTGCATTTGTTCCCGTAATCCCTATCATATCCTGTGCTGCAGCCATGGAAGCATAATAACCAGCTATACCATAATGAGATGAATTTCTTACTACTACCATTCCCATACCATATTTTTTTGCTTTTTCAATAGCTATTTTCATAGCTTTATGGGAAATTACCATACCCATCCCGTCGTGTCCGTCGACTACAGCAGTAGTGGCTGTTTCTCGGATGATTTCAAAATTCGTAATAGGATTTAGTATCCCATCTAAAATACGATCGATATAAATCGGTTTGAAACGGTTGCAGCCATGGCTTTCTATTCCCCTTCTATCACTTTCTAAAAGGACATCTACACAAATCTCTGCATCTTTTTCCGGCATATCCAGTTTTACAAAAGCTTTTTTCATAAAAACTGCTGCTTCATTCCATGGTATATAATACCTGTGTTCTTCCATAGCCGCCTCCCTATTCTTCTAACGAAATGTACTGGCTTTGAATATAACCGACCGAATTTTCGATAATCACACGGCTCCAGCTGACTTCTCCAACTTCTTCTACGCCGATAATCTCCATTTCGCTCCCCTTCGGTACTTGTGATATAATTTCCGAATTCACATCTGCTTTAGCTCTCAGGTTTACCTGCTCATTGGATATTCCTGTATTATGAGTTTCTTGATTTGTCTTGGTTTTTACTTCTACCGTTTCCGTTGATTCCCGCTTAGAGGTATAACTTTCTTCTTTATAACAGCCGGACAACAATCCAATCAGCAAAAGCATAAACAAATATTTATTTAAACGCTTCATTTTATTCTCCATAATTCATCCAAGGTTTAGATTTCATGAATCTCTATTCGTCTAGACCCTTTATATCGTTAAAAACAAAACCCAGCATCTTTCCATTTAAATGATCAATACGATTTAAAGACTTTTCCAAATCTTCCCCTTGAGTTCTTCCTTTCTCAACAATCAGTATCGTTGCGTCTGCATAGTTGGATAGTATTCCTGCATCCGGCGCTAAACAGATACCCGGTGTATCTAAAAGTATATAATCATAATAGTCCTTAACGGAAATAAGTAAATTCTTCATTTTAATCGAGCCCATAAGCTCCACCGGGTTCGGCGGTACAGAACCTGCCAGTATAATATCGAGATTTAAATGGTCTGGGTCCGGCACAACTACTTCGGCAGGAATAACATCATTAATCAAAATGTTGACTAATCCTCTTCCCACTTCATAATTACCGCATTTATCTATTGCTGGAGTTCGTAAATTGCAGTCCATTAAAAGCACTGTCTGACCGTCTTTCGCCAAACTTTTCGCGAGTCCATAGGTAATAGTAGTTTTTCCTTCGTCTTTTCCGGGGGAAGTGACTGCGATAATTCGAATATCCTCAGCATCTTTTGCAAATCTAAGATTCGTTCTTAAAGCTGAAAAGCTTTCTTCCAAGAACGAATAGGAACTCTCATATCTTTCATTCAGCTTCATTTTCATTCGTTTCCTCCTTAAAAAGCTCGCTAACTTCATAAGTCTTTTGGTTTTCTTTGTTTATCTGCGGAATCTCTCCTAAAACCGGAAAATCAAAGCGCTTTTTCAAGGATTCTACAGATGTAAAAGAATCATCATTTTTAACTTTTTTCATTTTTTTCATGACTCCAATAAGCAATCCTGCAAGTACCCCGATAACCGCAGCGGTTCTTCTTAACCAAGTATCTGCTTGTCCAGGCATTTCAGCTTCATCGACAATATCGATTTGCTCTCCTTCAATAAAAGATCCTATCTCTTTTTGAAACACCTCTGCGCTTTCATTTGCCAAATCCATTGACCTTTGAGCAATGGTATCCTTGATTTTTATTCCAAAAAGATTGGAATCGCCGATACGTCCCACTTTAACTTTTTGTCTGTATTCGCTGGGCGTAAAATCAATTTCCAAATTTCCTAGCACCTGATCTCTCACTTTCGATGAATTCAGTGCTTCATTGTAAGTATTGAGTCTCCGTCTTTCGGAATTTCCCGAGCCAGACTCTTCAGCATTTGTAATCCTTAGTATCGTATTTGAAGAATAGACAGGTCTTACAAAGAAATATACTGCACCGTAAAAGAGAACCCCGCCTAATGCCGCCATAAAAAATAGTTTAATTATATCTAAAATCGAAAATTTCCTCATTATTATATCTCCATTTGATAATAAATAATTTTAATTAGTCCACTCTACTTTGTATAAATTTCCTCAATTTATAATAGAATATCATAGTACCCATAATTATGAAAGGATTCTGCGAATAAGCTTTTGTACAAAAAAAAGAACAGGCCTCAACCTGTTCTTTTTTTATTCTATTGAGATACTGTCTGTAGGACAGCTTTCTTTTGCTTCTTCGCATTCTGCCATTGCATCTTCAGGAATATCTCCATCTATAGCAACAGCCAGGTCATCATCATCCATGCTGAAAACATCAGGACAGATATTTACACATAGTTCGCATCCAATACACGTTCCTTTATCAACATATGCTTTCATGATTCTCCCCCCTTTTACATTACTAGTATATATGATTTCTTCTCTCTTCTCAGTACCTGCTGTTACATATAAAAAAAGAATCCTTAATCTGATATACTACATAAGAGGTGATATCTATGACTTGCAAACATTTAATTAGAAGAAGAATTATAAATAAAGAAGATCTGATCTCTCTTCCAACACCTGTGTTGTTTCATATCGGAAAAGATGATCAGAAAGATAATACAAATGAACTTAAAGATTATGTAGAAAACGCAGTATTTATTGGCTTTAACTCCCTTGGTGGACCCAAAGGAGAACAGGGCGGGACTTACCCCCTTCCCGATATGAATGAATTCGCAAAAAAAATGATGCGTATCGGACTGAATCCAGGTTCTCTAGTCGTTATCTATTCCCCTATGGGCCTCCCTTTTGCTGCACGTTTTTGGTAGATGCTAAAAACGATAGGAATTACAGGATATGTAATGTATAGTGCAGAGGAACTCAAAAATTATGAATATACCCGCCCTAAAATTATGAATTACGAAACTCTTGTTTTTGACTCTTCTCAAACGGCAGATTATGAAGAAGTTAGAAAACATCTAAAAGATCCTAATTATTATATGATCGATTCAAGAGATGAGGACAGCTACCATGCACTCACCTCCCTTGGCCATATCCCGGGAGCTCACCATCACTATTATAATGAACTTCTTCCCGACGGCGTACCGGATTATCCTGATATCAATCCTCTTTTCCCGATCGAAGAAGAACATAATATTATACTATATTGCAATGCTGGAATTACCGCTTGTGTAAACGCTTTGCTTCTTGAATCCATTTCAATACCCTATCGAATTTATGTAGGAGGTTTCAGCGACTGGATCACTCACCAGGATATGACAGTTGAGAAGTAAAGGTGTAGTAGAAAAAAACAAGAGCATTTATTTTCTGACTGTGACAAGAAGCAAATATAAAAACGTTCTCCAAAAAAGACAAAAATCATTGTAAAAACAAAAGAACTGTTTTTCAAATTTATATGAAAAGCAGTTCTTTTATATTCTAATTTGTCAGTTCCTCTAATATACTTTCAAAACCTTTACAAGATTTTGTTAGTTCTTCTATCGTTATATACTCATCTATAGTGTGTGCAATATTTTCTTTTGAAGGGCCGTATCCAATCGTCGGAATTTTCTTTTTCCCGCAGTAATAACTTCCATTTGTACAAAAATCAAAATGGGATAGTTCTGTTTGAATACCGGCTCTTTCTAAACCGGATATAGCTGCCTGCACTAATTTTTCCTCTTTGTCGATTATCCAAGCCGGGTAAAACCGCTCGGATTTAAATCTTTTACCGGTATAACAATATCCTTCTCCTTGAACAAGATAGGCTTTGCCATCAAACTGAGTGTCGCTTTCTCTTAAACGCTCTACAATATCTTGAACTTGTTTTAGCACATTCTTTTTCTTTTCTCCGACTAATGTACGTCTATCCAAAGTAATCTGGCATGTTTCCGGTATCATGGAATCTCCAGGATAAGGATTTGACATGATATCAGTGATTTCTAAAATTCCTTCCCCTAGTATTTCATGATTTGTTAATTTCAGTTTCTTTAATTCATTAATAAATTTATTCATATTGAGTACTGCATTGATTCCGTTTTCCGGATGGGAACTATGTCCAGTCTTTCCGAAGGTTTCCACCTGTATTTCTGCCCTTCCCCTTTGACCAATTTTTATAGTAGAAGTAGTCGCTTCCCCGATAATTACCATGTCCGGTTTGATTTCCTTGACAATCTGCTTACAGGCCACTCCTTCAAAGACTTCTTCATAAACAGTACAGGCAATATGAATTTCCCCTGAGAAATCTGCTTTTTTCTTTTCCATAAAACGTGCGATGGAGAAAATCATCGATGCCAAACTGCCCTTCATATCCGTAGTTCCTCTTCCGAATATTTTACCATCTTCGATTTCACCGCTATAAGGATGATGTGCCCATTTTGTTGTGTCGAGGGGACTCACAGTATCCATATGTCCATCTAACAAAATAGTTTTGCCTGGTTTGTTTCCTTTGATACATCCTGTAACGCTTCCCATATCATCGGTACGTACTTCTTCAAAACCAAGTTCTTCCAGTTTTGTTTTAATATATTCTGCAACATCCTGCTCTTTTCCGGACAAGCTTGGTCTTTGCACCAGCTGCCTTGTAAATTCTATTAATTCTTCGTCCTTTAATCTCACAAACTTCCTCCTTACAAAATGAAAAACTCTTCCGCTTAGAAAGCTTGAAGAGTTTTTAGTTTTAATTCATTTTACGGTATCTTTCAATATTATCATCGCTTAAAAATTCATACGCATTATTGACCTTTTGGAACATTTCTTTAGAACCCGGCTCTTTATTAATATCTGGATGGTATTTTTTAGCCATTTTTCGATAAGCCAGTTTTACTTCGTACTTATCTGCCGTTTCGCTTACCCCTAAAATACTGCAGGCTTCTTTATACTGTCTGTTAAAATCATTTAACGGATTCTGATAATAATGTCCTTGACTATTATCATACCCATTTTGACCTGTATATCCACCATATCCATACTGATTTCCGTTTGTCCAATAGCCTCCGGAAAAATTGCCCCCAAACCATTGATTGAAACGCTCATCCCACATCCGCTGCTGTTCTCTCTGCCTTTCTTCTCTTTCTTTTCTTGCTTTTTCGTCTTTCATTCGAGTGTATTGATCCGCATAATCTCGGAAAGTTCCAAAAGATTTTTTATTATCGTCTATTAAATATTCCCCGTAATCATTCAGAAATTCAATCAAACTGTATTTGAAATACTTAAGCTTTGATACAAAGGTTGTCCCGAGTATTGGAAATACTACTAGTATTATAAATGCAAGCCATACTAAAGGATCGCTTAAAAGCGGAATAATAAACACAGGAAATAAAAATACGAGCAAACAGCCGAACATTCCTATAAAAGATAATACAGCTGCTCCTAAACTTCGAACAATATTTACAGCCGTCTCAATAATTGCTATTAAAAAACTTATAAAATAATCCAGGCCTTTTGCAAAACCCTTTATTGCCTTACCAAAAAACTTTGCCATTAATTACTTTTCCCTGCTCTTTCTATATTTTTCCAATTCAATTTCATCTTGTATTTCTAACCCCCGCTCTCCTGCTAAATGCTCTAAATGATGTCGGAATTCGTGGCGCAAAGTATCTCTCAACTTTTCTTTGAGCTTCTCCTTCGGCAAATAACCGTACACATTCATAAAGGAACCATAATAGATACGGATCATATTTCCGTATATCCCTTTTTGGTACTCTCCCATTATATAGAGATCCTGTCCAATCCCTTCCGGATGGTATTTTGACTGATCGATTAATGAGACTCCTCCATGGAGTTTATTGAAAAATTCTTGAGGCAGCTCATGAGCTAAATCTTCTAAAATTTCTTCAACTTCTTCTATTGTGTAATTATATTCTCCCATAACAGTCCCTTAAATATATAGTGGTTGTATTATATCATATTGCTAGTTTCTTATCTTTTTTCCATGATACAATAACTATATGTAAAAATAATGTATAAGAAAGAAAGGTGAAAAATATGGATTTTTTAAAAGAACAGCAGATATCCGACAAACTAATACAAGATGTTATGTAT
>JAAZME010000279.1 GCA_012798975.1 Gallicola sp. | reverse complement strand
CTCCGAAAAATTAAATACAAGAGTGGAGAAACGAAAGAATGGATAAACAGGAAAACGATATTTGATTTATTGTATTACTAGTGTTAAAATATTAATAAGAATACAAATTTAGGAGGTTCTCAAAAATGGTTGAGAAAAATGTAGTAGTTCAAAATGAAACAGGTTTGCACGCTAGACCTGCTGCATCATTAGTACAATTTGTTAAAAACTTCGATGGCAATGTCGAATTAGTAAAAGATGGCAAAACTGCAAACGCAAAAAGCATCTTTAATGTAATGGCATTAGGAATCTCAAAGGGTACAGAAATTACCGTTCGAGTAGATGGAAATAATGAACAAGAAAATTTAGATAAATTAATCGAATTCATTGAAAATTTAAATGACTAATATAAATAAAGGATGTCAGTCATCCTTTATTTTCTTTTAGATAAGGAAATTGTAATTAATTTCCTTTTTTCATTTTAAAGTATTTTAACCAGGTTAGGAGTGATAAAATGACAAAAAGCAAAAAAGGTATCGGATCCTCTGATGGAATAGCTGTTGGAAAAATCTATCTTCTGGAAAAAGAAGAGGTAGAAGTTACTTCTGAAAAAATAACGGAAGAAGCTAAAGAGAAGGAATTGAAACGGGTGAGCGAGGCTTTTGAAAGCTATACGAGAGACTTAGAGAATTCGAATGTCGATAGTGAAATTCAAAAGGAAGTTATTACAGCCCATCTAAGTATGCTGGAAGATCCGTTTCTCACCGAGTCGGTAGAAAACAAAATTACCGGCGAGAATCAAAATGCAGAATATGCGTTAAAAACATCTGTTGATGAAATGGCAGCGATGATGGAAAGCTTAGATGACCCTTATTTGAAAGAACGAGCAGCTGATTATAAAGATATTGGAGAGGGGCTTCTATATAAACTGGCAGGGAAAGAAAAAGCCGATCTTTCTAATCTTCCAAAAAACACTATACTTGTAGCAAAGGAACTGACACCTTCAGATACTTCCAATATGGACAAAGATTCAGTAATAGGTTTTGCGATGGATCTTGGGGGTAAAACAGCCCATGTTTCTATTATTGCTCAAACGCTAGGAATACCTGCCCTTGTAGGGATGAAGGATATTTCAAAAAACGTTCAAACGGGTCAAGATGCTATCATAGATGCATTTGAAGATAAAATGATATTAGATCCCGATGAAAGTGAGAAAAATGAATATTTAGAGCGTTCTAAAAGAATTCAAGAAGAAAAGGATCGTCTAGATAAAGGCAAATTTGATAAAGCTGTTACATTAGACGGACATACAGTAGAAGTTGTTACAAATATCGGAAATATGGAAGATCTTTCTCTAGGCCTTTCTCAAGGGGCAGAGGGAGTTGGACTTTTCAGAACAGAATTTCTCTATATGGAAAATGATCATTTTCCTACAGAAGAAGAACAATTCAACGTCTATAAAGAAGCTGCAGAAGCTTTAAAAGACAAGCCGCTTATTATTCGAACATTAGATATCGGCGGAGATAAATCCCTAAGTTATTTTGATTTTCCAGAAGAAGAAAATCCATTTCTAGGATGGAGAGCGTTACGAATCTGTTTTGACAAACTGGAAATATTCAAAGCACAGCTGAGAGCTATTTTAAGAGCTTCTTTCTATGGAAACGTAAAGATACTCCTTCCTATGGTAATATCGGTTGAAGAAGTTAAGAAAGTAAATAGTTATCTAGAAGAACTTAAAAGCGAGCTTGATATAGAAGGATTAGAGTATAACAAAAATATTGAAGTTGGTATCATGGTCGAGACCCCTGCTGCTGCACTCATAGCTGGCGATTTAATAAAATATGTTGACTATTTCAGCATAGGAACCAACGACTTAACTCAGTATGTTTTAGCGGCAGACAGAGGAAACGAAAAAGTTTCTAATCTTTACAACACATACAATCCTGCAGTGCTGAAAGCAATAAAAATGGTTATAGACGCCTCCCATAAAGCAGGGAAGTGGACAGGGATGTGTGGCGGTTTTGCCGGAGATACAAAAGCTACAAAGCTCTTGTTGGGAATGGGTTTAGATGAATTCAGCGCACCGGCTTCCAGTATTCCTAAAATAAAAGAAACGATAAAAAATATTACCCTTGAAGAAGCAAAAATATTCGCAGAAGAAATCATGAAAATCGAGACAACAGGGGAGATAGAGGGAAGAATTAAAGAAGAGATGTAAAGTTTGTTTTTAAACAAAAAAGAAAGAGGCACTGCCTCTTTCTTTTTTTGTTTAAATTACATTTCGTCGATAAGAGCGTTGAATTCTTCAATAGCTGCATCAAATTCGTCAGCCATTTCATGCACTCTTTCCCAATAGTTGTCGTAATCATACCATTGTGCATTAAGCTCTGAAACTTCCATACCTTGCTGCTCAACCCAAGTGTAGTATTTAAGATTATGGATTCTCTTTTTACCATAGTATGATAATTCTTCCATATGATCAATCTTAAGATCTTGGATTTGTTTGTAGTTTAGCATAGCATCTTGTTCGTTGAATTTGTGTCCTCTTGCTTCTTCGTACTCTTCAAGTCTAGAACCGTACATATCAGCAGAGTCAGTTAATACTGTGATTAATAGATCGTTTTCTGTTAATTCAAAGTATTTAGCAAATTTAACACACATTAAGATGTTAGCAGCTCCAGAAATACCGATTAAGTTCATTTTATCGATTGTTTCTTGAGAAACGCCTAGGCCTTTATA
The DNA here is from genome assembly GCA_012798975.1 of Gallicola sp. Lineage (GTDB taxonomy): Bacteria > Bacillota > Clostridia > Tissierellales > Peptoniphilaceae > JBQKLI01. The sequence goes on along the minus strand of JAAZME010000279.1, from coordinate 5,445 downwards.
GAATTCATGACCAGCTTCTTCGTTGAATAATTCGAATTGTGCAACAGCATCATTATCGTCGATAGCCATAACCATATCTGTATTTTTACAGTTGTGTACCCATGGAATATGCTTGTCGCCGATTCCTTCGATTCTGTGATCTCCGTATCCGTTATATAGTAATGTAGGACATTGAAGTGCTTCACCAACAGCTAATTTAGAAAGAGGGTATTTTTTCTTTAAATAGTCCCCTGTAGCAGTAGATCCGCCAGAACCAGAAGTAACACAAACACCTGCGAAGTTTACATTAGAATCTTCAGAGATATAATGCTCAATGATAGACTCCATAGCACCTGCAGTAATATTGTAATGCCATAAGTGGTTTCCTAATTCAGCGAATTGGTTGAAGATAACAGCATCTGGTCTTTCTCTTCTTAATCTCCAAGTTTCGTCGTAAATTTCTTTTACGTTTGACTCAGATCCGTAAGTAGCGATTGTTTCGTTTGCTACTTCTTTTAACCAGTTGAATCTTTCAGCACTCATGTTTTCAGGAAGGATCGCAATTGATTTACATCCTAATAATTTTGAGTTGAAAGCTCCACCACGGCAGTAGTTACCAGTTGATGGCCAAACTGCTGAATGATATTCAGGGTCGAATTGACCAGTTACTAATCTTGGTACTAGACAAGCATAAGAAGCTCCTACTTTATGACATCCAGTTGGGAAGTACTTACCGCTCATTGCTACAATTTTAGCAGGAACGCCAGATACTTCAGATGGAATTTCGATATAAGTTGGAAGGTCGTTGAAAAGACCGCCTTCTAATTTTGGCTCGTTATACCAAGAAATTCTGTATAAGTTAAGTGGATCGATATCCCAGTTTCCGATTTTCTTAAGTCCTTCTTTGATTTCGTCAGGAATAAGAGAAGGGTCCTTCATTTGTTTTAGAGTAGGGATTCTAACTCCCTTTTCTTTCATAATTTTAGCAACTTTTTTACGTTGCTCTTCATTTACTTCAAGATTAATTAGATCATGATTTGCCATTGGTAAAATCCTCCTAGATTTATTTTTAATTATAATTAAATAATATAATTAACTAATTTTATTCGAATTTCGAATATTTTCCGTACCAAACAACATCTTTATAGTTTGCTTTATCGGTGTCGCCTTCGGTACTGATTAAAAGAACTACTGAGTTTTCATCTAAGCCCATTTTTTCTCGAGCATCTTTTAAATCATCGTTTGTCATAAGTTCATTTAAATATCCAAGAGATACAGCACCGCTTTCTCCAGATACGATAGATGGATCATTCTCAACAGGATTTGCATACATTCTCATGCCGTTTGCAGTAGCCCAGTCTGGTCCCTTGATATAAGCATCAGCATATTCGCCGATAACATCCCAAGCGATAGTCCCTGGTTCTCCGCAGGCAAGTCCTGCCATAATAGTGTCTAAATCACCTGTTACAAAGTGTCTTTCGCCGTCAGCGACTTCTGCTGATTTATAATAACAAGCTGATTCATTAGGCTCAACAATTAGCGTATATGGCATATCTTCTTTAGTAAGGTTTGTAATGACACCGCAAGCTCCGCCGGCCATTGCACCAACTCCTGCTTGTAAGAATACATGTGTCGGCTTCTCCAATTGTTCTCTTTCCATTTGTTGATAAGCTTCAAGGACTAAAGAAGCATATCCTTGCATAATCCATTTAGGAATATCTTCGTAACCTTCCCATGAAGTATCTTGGACTACAACCCAGCCTTTTTCTTCGCCGAGTTCTTTTACAAGTCGGATTGTATCATCATAGTTTACGTCTGTTACAGTGACTTCAGCACCTAATGCTTCTATGTTTTTAACACGATCTTCTGCAGCGCCTTTATTCATATAGATATAAACTTTTTGTTTTAGCTTTTCACCGACCCAGGCTACACCGCGTCCGTGGTTTCCGTCTGTACAGCTGATAAAAGTTACTTCCCCTAATTTTTCTCTAACTTCATCGGAAATCATTTCTTCAAAAGATAATTCTTCAATAGGAACACCTAGTTTTTCAGCTATGATATTTCCCATAGCATAACTTGCTCCTAAACCTTTGAAGGAATTAATGCCGAAACGAGAGGATTCATCTTTTACGTAAACGTTTTTCAATCCAACGCTTTTAGAGTAGTCCTTGAGTTCAGAAAGATTTGTTTCTGCATAATCAGGAATACTTTTGTGAAAATCCAACGCTTTTTGGATTTCCCTTTCAGAAAAATATTCTATGGAACCTGTCTGATCAAAGTTCTTATCTTTCTTCTGCTCGATAAATGAACATTGACTCATAGTATCATCCTTTCAATAATTTAATTGAGCTATGTATATTATTTAAAAAGCGTATCTAGCAAACATTTTCCTAAATGGAGCAGATTCGCTTAAGAATAACCATACAGCTATCTCAATTCTACCGTTTTTTAATTTTGGTGTCAATCATTAAATGATTAACATATTACATTAGTAAAGTGCTTTTCACTTAGATTCGGTTTATGTTATCATAAATATATAGATAGAACCTGGAGGAGAGTACTCTTAATATGTCTAACAACTATTCGAATTTTATTTATGATTACAATTTAAAAAAGAAGTATTTTCACGATATAGACCCTATTGCAGAAAAAAAATATGATATCGTTTTTATCTCATCGATGGCGGAAGGGTTTAGGCTTGATGAGTTTCAAGAAACAATCAAAAATATAAAATCTGCCGATATTGAGAAAGCTGGCTTGACAGAAGACGGCAGCTATTATTATTTATTCTGCAGGAAGGTAGGAGATCCAATAGCCGTATCGGAAGATTTTGAAGAATACGAAATAGGTTTTACTATCGGAAGCGATCTTAGAAAGTATCATGATGCGACGTCTCTTGCGGACACGAGCAGCTGGACGAAGGACTACGAAACAAAAATCAATCAAATTTTTCACGAATACGGGATACAGGATTATCACGGAGCAAATGATTACATTATTTTAGATCTTTTAACTCAAACAAAAAACTTGTTGAAAGATCGAGACAACATCAAACATCTTATTTATGAGAACTTGGATGATATTGAAGTAGGAGAAAACGGACAATATAATTTGATTAAACATGCATCCTTTTCCAATTCAGATCCGTTTTATGTTTTTCATAATATAAATAAAACAGGAGTAAAGAACGGTGCCTATGCAGCAGGCTTAATAGACGGATATTTTAAAGGCGATACACCAAATCTGTTTTTCAAATACTTGGTGATGTATACTCTAACAGATGCCTTCTATGAGATTATAGCTGATAAAAAAAGCCTTCCGGAAGAAGCGTTTAAGAAAACGATGGAAGAGCTGAAAGTTTATTACGATGATTTTAGCGAAATAAAACCAAAATGGTATCTTAGCTGCAGAAAAAATCTTATGCAATAAATGAAAAGGAGAATAAAAATATGAAAATAAAGCCGGTATACCGTCTTTGGATTGAAAATGACAAAGGGGAGAAAGTTTTCGGGAGAGGCCCTTATGAATTGCTGAAGAAGATAGAGGAGTGCGGTTCCTTAAACAAGGCTGCATCGGAATTGGGGATGTCCTACAGCAAAGCCTTCCAAGTGATTAAAAACTGTGAAACACATTTAGGAATAAAATTCTTGGACAGGGAGATCGGCGGTGTCAAAGGCGGCGGCTCAACACTGACAGAAGGCGGAGTTGAATTTATAAACCTTTATGAAAAAGTTTGTCAAGAAACGAGTGCAAAAATGGAAGAAATCACACAGGAACTCAACAAGAAAAGTTTTAATAATTAAGGCAGAGAAATAGTAGATCTGCCTCTTTAGCATTCACTTTCTCGACAGGTGCGGCTGCTGCGGAGAGCAGAAGCTGTCTTGAATTTTTAGGGCTGTACTTATTTGATTTGTGTGGTATAATGTAATTGTATATGGATAAATTCTCATATCCATCCTGGAAAACATTTCCGACCATTATTATGAATATTGGAGTATAAAATCCTATTCATAATTTCTTATTCTAAAAAATCCAAATAAGTTAACTATCCTTAAATTATAGAGGATGAACCAATTGCATAGATGAAAAAAGACAAAAAAGTCTTCCTTAATTAAACGAAGGCAGAGGCCGTGTAATTATTTTCAATGAAAACCTTTCACCAAATCGAAAATCAGTGTATAATTATAAGTAAGATACACTTTGTTAAGAAATAGGGCTGCAGTGCACTAAGATTCTTTAAGTTTGTGTTTCTGTCTAGTATTTATATTTGCCTGCTATACACTGCAAATATAAAAGCATTCCCGATTCGATTTTTCATTCTGCCTAGAAAGGGTTTTTGTTTCTAATTGTACTTTTAAAATTAGAAAAGCTTATTCAGATAAATGCATAAAATGAATTAAACTTATATATATTACGAGATGTACGGATTTCAGCTGCGGCTTCTCAGGGAAACAATCCTGTTTGATAAATTTCTTATTCATATTCTTGTCAATGAAATTTATCTGGCACCCCTTGAAATCGTTGCGATAATTGAATATAGTATTTAGATGGAAAGTGATTTTTAAAAGTATTTGGAAAGGATGAGAATATGAAAGAAAAATATGAAATTACCTCTCTGGAGAATTCAGAGAACAAAGCATCGTTAAGATTTCTTGACGAACATGTAGCGAAGAAGACTGCAAAATACCATGGAAGTTTTCCTGCGTATGAGCCGACTCCGCTTCATAGATTAAAAGGACTAGCAAAATACTTAGGGGTGAAAGATTTATACCTAAAAGATGAGTCTTTTAGATTTGGACTAAATGCTTTTAAAGTACTAGGCGGCAGTTATGCAGTTGTGAAAATCATTGCACAAAGATTAGACATGGAAGTAGAAGATCTGCCATTCGAAGTTTTGGTTTCAAAAGAAATCAAAGAAAAACTAGGTGAAATTACATTTGTAACAGCTACAGACGGAAACCATGGAAGAGGAGTTGCTTGGGCGGCGAATCAAATTGGTCAAAATGCTGTAGTATTTATGCCTGAAAACAGTACACAAGAAAGACTTGAAAATATCCGCAAGGAAAATGCGAAAGCAGATATTCTTCCAATGAACTATGATGAATGCGTTCGTTATGCGAACAAAATGGCAGAAGAAAACGGCTGGATTATGATTCAAGATACAGCATGGGAAGGATACGAAGCTATTCCTACATGGATTATGCAGGGATACCTTACAATGGCCTATGAAGCTTATCTACAATTAAGTCTTCATCAGTCAGTGCCGACTCATATCTTCTTGCAAGCAGGTGTTGGTTCTATGGCATCAGCAGTAACTGGATTCTTTGCAAGTGTTTACAAGCAGAATTTGCCAGTGGTAACTGTAGTTGAGCCTGCAAAAGCAAACTGTCTTTACCAAACTGCTAAATATGGAAAAGGTGAAGATTTAGTATTCGTTACTGGAGAAATGGACACGATTATGGCAGG
>JAAZME010000247.1 GCA_012798975.1 Gallicola sp. | reverse complement strand
CGATTTTAACCTGTTCAATTTCTGAACCAAATACTGGAATGTTTTTCGCATTTGCTTTGTCCAATATAAGCGGCAAAGAGCTGACTACAGTGTTGTCTGTTAGATTTGTAAGAGCATCAACTTTTTCTAAGATACTGTCTGCTGCAAGAGGAATATCGGCTGTTGCAGAAACACCTTCTGTAACTAGAGTAAAATCGTATTTCGGTGCAAGCTCTTCATAAAGTTTGATCATCGAAACAGAGTTTGCTTCGCTTGTAGTATAAAGAATCCCGATGGTTTTTGCTTCTGGAAGCATTTCTCTCATAAGCTTTAATTGTTCTTCTACAGGAAGAATGTCGCTTGTTCCTGTTACATTTCCTGTTGATTTTCCATCTTCTGTAGCAAGCTGTGCTGCAACAGGGTCTGTGATGGCTGTGTAGACAAGAGGGATTTCTGTATCTAAAGCAGCATTAAAGGCGCTCATCGCGGAAGGTGTAGCGATAGCTGCGATTAAGTCTACTTTATTGCCTACAAAGTTTTGAGCAATGGTGTTGGCGTTTGCTGTAGCTGCTTCTGCGTTTTGATAGTCGACTGTTAAGTTTTCTCCTTCCACAATGCCGCTTTCAGCAAGACCTTTGATAAAGCCTTCTCGGCAGTTGTCTAAGGAACCATGCTGAGCGAACTGAGAAATTCCTATTTTATAGTTCTTGTTTTCTGTGTTTGATGTTCCTGTGCTGTCTGCTCCGCCGGAAGAGCAGCTTGAGGCAAAGATTGTCATTGCCAATAGTAATACTAGATACTTGATTTTTTTCATTTTTTTCTCTCCTTGAATAATTTTTTATCCGGAAAGTGTATAAAAAAAGACTCTTATCCCTGAAAGGGACAAAAGTCTTACACTTCTGCGGTACCACCCAAATTTGCTTACGCACACTTCGCCGAAAAAATTGTTTTTCGTCTCTTGATAACGGGTGAGAATCCCGTTGAATACTACTCGTTTCCTTTCGCTTCACCCTCGAAAGCCCATTCTAAGACAGTCCCCTTGCCATACTCCCACCTGCTATGGCTCGCTGTAAGTTTCTTTGTCTTATACTATTCTTTCTCATCGGTTTCCCTTAAATCCTAATCCAATAGCTAAGTTTTGTCAAGAATTGTTATTTTTTTGTTTGAGCCTCAACAAGCCTTTCGCCGCAGTATTTTTTGCGAAGGGCAGGTTTTTCGATTTTACCTGTAGGGTTTCTAGGAATCGTATCGAATATAATTCGTCTTGGTCTTTTATATCTTGGAAGATCTTCGCAAAACGCTTCGATCTCTTTTTCGGAAGCGGAAGCTCCCTCTTTGAATTCGATGATAGCTGCAGAGATTTCTCCTAATCTTTCATCGGGAATCCCGATAACGGCTACATCCTTAATAGCCGAATGAGCACGGAGAAAGTCTTCGATTTGAACAGGATAGATATTTTCTCCTCCCGAGATGATCACGTCTTTTTTTCGGTCTACCAGATAGATAAAACCGTCTTCGTCCATCTTTGCCACATCTCCTGTGTAAAGCCAGCCATCCTTTAACGATTCCTTCGTCGCTTCTTCATTGTTGTAATAGCAGGTCATAAGGCCCGGACCTTTTACAAGAAGTTCTCCTACTTCCTCCGATTTGCATTCTTCGCCTTTTTCGTTGACGATTTTTGTCTCCCATAAGTATCCTGCTTTTCCGATAGCCCCTACTTTATGAATGTTTTCCACTCCTAAATGAACGCAGCCCGGTCCTATGGATTCGCTTAGACCGTAGTTTGTATCGTACTGATGATGAGGGAATATCTCCATCCAGCGGTCGATAAGGCTTGGAGGAACAGGCTGAGCTCCGATATGCATCAAGCGAAGCTGATCTAGACAGTACTGGTCAAGAGGAAGATCCCCTCTGTCGATGGCATCTAGAATATCCTGGGCCCAGGGAACAAGCAGCCAGACGATGGTTACATGTTCTTTCGAGATGGTTTCAAAGATCCATTCGGGACTGACCCCCCGTAAAAGAACGGCCTTTCCGCCAGACATTAAAGATCCAAACCAGTGCATTTTCGCTCCTGTGTGATAGAGGGGAGGGATACAAAGAAAAACATCTTCTTTCTTCTGGGAGTGATGGTTCTGCTCTGCTAGAACGGCAGTCATCAGGGACTGGTGGTTATGAAGGATCGCTTTTGGAAAACCAGTGGTTCCAGATGAAAAGTAGATCGCAGCATTATCTTCTTCGTGAAGCTCGATAGCGGGAGCTCTTGAAGAACAGTAGTTTACCATATGATTGAAGGGATCGGCGAAGGTAGGCACTTCTTCTCCTACATAATAAAAGTCCTTCACATT
>JAAZME010000025.1 GCA_012798975.1 Gallicola sp. | reverse complement strand
GTAATTACTTCAAATACCTTTTCGATTGCTTGAGTATGGTTATCTGCAACAATATCTTGAACCAATTTTTCTCCATTTACCTCATGCTTGATTCTAGATCCGTCAATACCGATTCTCTCTACAATCCCCTTGCCAAGCACTTCCTCGTTGTCCATATCAAATAATTGATATTTTAATGATGAACTTCCACAGTTGATAACTAAAATTTTCATACAGTCCTCCTAAATATTAATGTGAATTTTATTTTCTTCTCCAATCAACAGCCTCCAAATATTTTGTCTATGCTTATAAATCGTCATTAATCCTAAAACTAATAACATAGCCGATAGATAAATCTGGGCTGTCAAAAAGAAATATGCACCAATAACTAATCCTGCAGCCGCAGCCAACACTGAACCTAAGGATACATATTTAGATATTATAACAGTAATTAAAAAAATAACAAACATAATAAACGCAATTATCGGCTGACTCATTACAAGCACACCAAAAGATGTGGCAATCCCTTTGCCGCCTTTAAAACGGAAAACTACCGGCCAATCGTGGCCTAATACCACAAATATTCCAGCAAGCATAATACCGAAATCTCCCATAACACGGCTTCCGATATAAGCTGCTATCATTCCTTTTATGAAATCTATAATAAATGTGGCCGCACCTATTTTTTTCCCAAAGGTTCGCAGTGCATTCGTCATACCTGCATTGCCGCTTCCATATTCTCTTATATCTTTATTATATAAAACCTTTCCTATAAGCAATGAACCGGATATATTTCCTAAGAAATAAGAGAAAAGACATAGTAATAAAATTCTCATTACTCTCCTCCCCTCCCTCTAATTTCAAATTGGAGAGGTACACCGTCAAAACTATAGTTCATTCTAATTTGATTTTCTAAATATCTTAAATAAGAGAAATGCATTAGTTCTTTTTTATTAACATTTACCACAAATTTAGGCGGACGTGTCCCTACTTGAGCTATATAGTAGATTTTAAGTCTTACTCCTTTATCCGTTGGCGGCGGATTATGCAATACCGCATCTGTAACGATATCATTTAAAACTGCTGTACTGATTCGTAAAGAGTAGTTATTGTCTACAACCTTTATTAAATCAAATAATTTGTTTATTCTTAAACCATCCTTGACGGAAATAAAGACTATAGGGGCATAACTAAGGAAACTAAGCTGATTTCTAATATCTTTTTCGAAATTTCTCATAGTTTTATCATCTTTTTCAATAAGATCCCATTTATTAATAGCAATTATAATTCCCTTGCCCTCTTCATGGGCATAGCCGACTACCTTCGAATCCTGCTCCGTAATGCCTTGAGTTGCATCGATCATCATCACACAGAGCTCGGATCGATCGATGGCTGAAAGGGTTCTTAAAACTGTGTATCTTTCCGTTTCTTCCGTAACAGACCTTTTTCTTCGAAGTACCGCTGTATCAATAAAGATATATTCGTTGCCGTCGTATTCTACTCTGCTGTCGATTGCATCCCTTGTAGTCCCGGGAATATCTGTTACTATCATTCTTTCTTCGCCTAATACCTGATTGATCAAAGAAGATTTCCCAACATTCGGTTTACCGATAATGGCAACATGGGTTGTTTCCTCTTCCTCGCCGATACTGTTGATTTCAAAATCTTCCAGCACTGCATCCAGAAGATCGCCTATGCGTAATGCATTTTCAGCACTTACCGGATAGATATTTTCAAATCCCAGTTCATAAAATTCGTATATGAGTTCTTCCTGTTTTTTACTGTCGATTTTATTAACTGTTAAAAAGATTTTCTTTTTCGTCTGGCGAAGGAGTCTCGCAATCTCTCTATCATCATTTGTGATGCCTGTGCGGCCGTCAACTAGAAAAATAATTGCCTCAGCCATATCTATGGCCAAATCTACTTGTTTTTTTATTTCCACAGAAAATCTTTCTTTGCTATCAGGCTCGATACCGCCAGTATCTACAAGAAGAAACTTTTTATGCTGCCACTCTCCTTCTTGATAAAGACGATCCCTTGTAACACCCGGATCATCCTGAGTGATAGCTATTCTTTTACTGATTAATTTATTAAATAAAGTAGACTTTCCTACATTTGGTCTCCCTACTATTGCTATTAC
>JAAZME010000316.1 GCA_012798975.1 Gallicola sp. | reverse complement strand
TGCACAGACTGCTAATAATTTTTTCATTGTATTCTCCTTATTTAGTCTTTTTGAATGTGTTGATATTAAATTCTTTTATCGATACAGTTACTGTTTCAAAATGATCATAATAAACCATGCCGGGCTTTGCTGATCGGGATTTTTTAACATTTTTCTTTTGGGTAAAATCTACGTCTACAAATTTTTCTGAACCGGCACTGCTGTAGTAAGCTGCAAGAAATGCTGCTTCTTTAAAATCTTCTTCATTCAGCTCGTTGTTTCGCAGGATTACATGGGAGCCGGGTATATCTTTTGCATGGAAGAAATAGTCTTCCCGATTCGCTGTTTTTAAAGTTAATATATCGTTTTGCCGATTGTTTTTACCAACATAAATATCTTGTCCGTTGGAACTGATAAAGTGATAGGGTTTTGATTTTTCAAATCGTTCTTTTTTCTTTCTTTTTTTAATCAACCCGTAATCGATCATTTCTTCCCGTATCTCTTCGATTTCGCCTACTTCAGTGATATGATTCATAGAGTCTAAAAGCTGGCTGATATATTTTAATTCTTCCCTGGTTTTTGGAATCTGTACTTCCAAAAGTTTATGGCGGTTTTTCATTTTGGAATACATTTTATAATAATGCTGGGTATTTTCCCGAGGAGATTTTTTATGGTCCAGCGGGATTGTGATCTTTCCGAGATTTGGATCATAGAAATTTTCTACTTCGATAGATTTTGTACCTTTTTCGATTCTATGATTATTTGCAGATAGAAGATCGCCGAAGATTTTATACTGCTCCCGATCCTTGCTTTCAATCAACTCATTTTCCATCGTAGCTAATTTGTTGAGATCGCGATTGTACTTTCTCTGAACAATTTTTCGCAGAGAGCTTACCTTTTGAGAAATACGATCGTCTACTGCACTTTTTTTATAATATTCTTCCAGCATTTCCGAAATCGTATCAAATCTAATTTTCTCGTTTCCCAGATAACGGATATCTAGACCATGGAATTCTTTGAAACTTTCATCTTCCGGATCGAGGATAATTTGAGGGTCGATGTCTCTTTGGATTATTCGTTCATACAGCTTATAAAACTCTTTATCAATTCTTTCCCATTCTTCTTGCTCAATATAATGAAGCCTTGTGGAAGGCGCAAGGTTTGCGAGATTCGATAGTTCACGACCTAGTATGGGACTAAAGCCGGTATAGTGGCGATAGAAAAATTGAAAGAGCTTCTCATCATCCATTTCTTCGTTATAAAGCTCAGAAGGATTTTTATAACCTTGTTTTTCTAAATCCCATTTATCATCTTTTATGGTGCTGTAGGAAAGTCCTGGTATGATCTGGCGGACTCTCGAGATATCTTTTGAGATTCTTTTTAATGCATCAATAATAGTATGATCTTCTTTTACGAGGATCAGATTCGAATGTTTTCCCATCAGTTCGATAATCAGTTTTTTATTGACGGGAAGACCCAGCTCGTTAAAGGTCTTGATTCTAAATGCAATAACCCTGTCAAAACCGTCTTGTTCGATGTCTTCTATAATACCGCTTTGAATCTGTTTGCGAAGAAACATACAAAAGTTAGGAGCCGTCAGAGGGTTTTTTCGGCTTTCTGAAGAGAGATATACTCTAGGAATGCTGCTGGATACTCCAAGGAGAAGCCGATAGTTTTTTCGATTATGATAAACGGTCAGATGGATCTCGTTTCGATCCGGTTGATTGATTTTATTGATTTTTCCGCCGATTAATTTTTCTTTTAATTCATCCACTACAAAGTGGGTTACGATGCCGTCATAGCTCATCTTATCACCCTTTCTTCTACTCAGTATAGCATAAAACTACAAGTATATTATGACAATTTTGTCATAATATATTGATCTTTGCATTTTTTTGTTTTAACATATATCTACCAAGTAAAAAGATTAGGAGTTTATGCATGACGTATTCAATGACTGGTTTTGGAAGAATAGAAGGCGAAAACGAAGATTTTCAGATTAGTATTGATTTAAGAGCTGTAAATCACAAGTACTTCGATATTCAATTTAAAGCTCCTTATTTTCTTAAATTTGCAGAAGATGCAGTTAAGAGCAAAATAAAGGAATATGTTGAGAGAGGACGTATCGAAGTTTTTATTAATGCTGAAAAGAAAACTTCGGAGAAGGCAGATCTGAAAGCTGATTTTTTGTTAGCTGAAAAATATTTTCAGACAGTTGTAGCCTTAGAAGAAAAATTCAAAAGTCCTTTTAAAGACAAGCTTAAGTGGATATTAGAAAGAGACGGGATCCTTCAGGTCGAGTATGAAAAGATCGACGAGAAAAAAACAGAGGAGTTTTTGATATCCTTATTGGAAAAAGCTTTAGAAAGTTTAGATATAATGAGGAAAACCGAGGGAGAGGAGACAAAGAAAGACTTATTAAACAAACTCGACTCTATCGAGACAAAAGTTAAGATTATCGAAAAAAGATCTCCTGAAGTTTATGAGGAAATCAAAGAACGCCTTGAAAAAAGACTGGAAGAGATATTATCTCCAGAAAATATCGATCAGAACCGAATCCTGCAGGAAGTGTGCTACTATGCGGATAAAGCAGATATCAATGAAGAAATTCAAAGAATCCGATCTCATCAGGAACAGTTTAAACAAAGTTTGAATTCCGAAGGGAGCATCGGTAAAAAATTAGATTTTATTATTCAGGAAATGAATCGAGAAGCAAATACGATGGGATCAAAATCGAATGACCCTCTTTTGACGAAAAATATTATCGAAATTAAGTCTGATATCGAAAAAATGAGAGAACAGGTACAGAATATTCAGTAGGGGGAAGTATGAAATTAGTTAATATAGGTTTCGGAAATTTTGTTTCCCTTGAGCGGGTGGTGTCTATTATCGGACCGGACTCTGCTCCTTTAAAAAGAATGATTCAGCGGGCTCGGGAAGAAGGGAAAATTATAGATGCTACTTTTGGAAGAAAAACAAGATCTATTATCAATCTAGACAGCGATCAGATCGTGCTGTCGGCTCTTCAGCCAGAGACTTTAGTAGCAAGAATCGATCCAAAAAATAATGAAGAAAACGAGGAGGAAAATAATGCGTGATGGTTTTCTATTAGTCCTTTCCGGTCCTTCCGGAGTTGGAAAAGGTACAGTTTGCGAAGCTTTGATGAAACACAGAAAAGATATAAAATACTCCATTTCAGCAACAACTAGAAAAAAACGTCCTTTGGAAAAGAATGGCGAAAATTATTATTTTATGAGCCAAGAGGAGTTTAAAGAGAGTATCGAGAATAAAGAATTTTTGGAATATGCACAAGTTCATGGAAACTACTATGGAACACCGAAGAGATTTGTTACAGAATCTGTTGATAGCGGTGATATAGTTATATTGGAAATTGACGTGCAGGGAGCTTTGCAAGTAAAAGAAAATTGTCCAGAGGCTGTATATATTTTCTTGCTGCCGCCGGATCTGCAGGAATTAAGAAATCGAATTGAGAAGAGATCTACAGAAGATGAAGATACAATTAACTTGAGAATGAACAACGCTCAAACCGAACTTACTTTTATCGACAAATACGATTATGCCGTTATCAATGACGATGTAGATAAAACAGTAGGAAAAATTGAAAGTATTATCGAAGCAGAAAAATTAAAAGTTACAAGTATACAGGGGGTAGAATTATGATAAATCCATCATTTGAAGAATTAGCAAAAATCAGCAACAGCCGTTATGCGATATCCGTAATGGTATCAAAAAGAGCCAGAAGGATTATAGCAGGTTCAGAACCTATGGCAGATGTCAAAAGAGATTCTCCAGTAACTCAAGCCTTAGAAGAAATCGTAGAAGGCAAAGTGTTTGCAGTAGAAAATGAAGACGAATAAAAAGATTCTTTTAGGGATTACTGCAGGAATTGCCATTTATAAAGTCTGCGATTTAGTTTCAAGGCTTATTAAAAGAGGTTATGAACTGGAGATTATAATGACAAAAGATGCAGCTAAGCTTGTTTCGCCATTGGTATTTGAGACGATGGGAAGATGCCGAGTATATCAAGAGATGTTTCACGACGGTCATCACGAAGAAGTGGAGCATATAGAATTAGCCTCTAGAGCCGATATCTTTTTAGTGGCACCTGCCTCAGCAAATACTATGGCAAAAATTGCCCATGGTATTGCAGATAATCTCTTAACAGCTACAGCTTTGGCTTATACAAAACCGATACACTTCGCTGTTACGATGAATACAAATATGCTTCAAAATCCAGCAACCCAAGATAATTTAGAAGTGCTTAAAAGGAGAGGCCATCAGTTCATCGAGTCTTCTGTAGGGGAGCTTGCATGCAATACCTTTGGAGACGGCCGTATGGCTGAACCGGAAGAAATTGCTGAATATATCGATGTTATTGCTTATAAAAAAGATCTTAAGGGAAAAAGAATTATTGTTACAGCTGGTCCTACCCGGGAAAGAATTGATCCAGTAAGATATTTGTCTAATGATTCCAGCGGAAAAATGGGTTATGCTATTGCAAAAAAGGCAATCCTTCGAGGAGCCGATGTGGTTTTGATTAAAGGACCTACAGCTATTGAATCTCCAAAGGGCTGCAAAACGATTGACATCACAACAACTCAAGACCTTTTAGATGCACTTCGCAATGAATTTCCAACGTGCGATGCTTTGATTATGGCAGCTGCTCC
>JAAZME010000216.1 GCA_012798975.1 Gallicola sp. | reverse complement strand
TAAAATATGTAGAAATACTGAAAAACTTGAAAAAAATAAAAAAAAAGAAGGATTTTAGCTAACTTTGGCGAATAATCTTATTGTAGATGTGAATTCTACATAAAAATATAACTAGAATCTATTAGGAGGTAAGAAGATGAACAAAGCTGAATTAATCGCAGCAGTAGCTGCACAAACAGGAGAAACAAAGAAAAATGCTGAAGCAACAATCAATTCTTTCGTAGATGTTGTTACAGAAGCATTAGCAAAAGGAGACAAAGTTCAATTAGTTGGATTTGGTACTTTTGAGGCTCGCGACCGTAAAGCAAGAGAAGGAAGAAACCCAAGAAATCCTGAAGAAAAAATTCAGATTCCTGCTTCTAAAGCTCCTGTTTTTAAAGCTGGAAAATCTCTAAAAGAAGCTGTTAATAAAAAATAATTCAAAAACCGGTTAATCCGGTTTTTGTTTTTTTTGCAAAACATATAAAAATAATCTGTTTACGTAACATAGGTTACGGAAATGGCTTGATTGTGCCGTTTATAATATGGGTATAATGAATAAGCAATGAGTAAACCAACCGAAACACATAAACAGGGGGATTTAAAAATGGAAAATATGTTTTGTTTTCAATGCGAGCAGACTGCAAAAGGGGAAGCTTGTACTAAAGTAGGTGTTTGCGGCAAGACTGCCGAAACAGCAAATTTACAAGATGTTTTAACAGGTGAGTTTATCGCTTTAGCTCAAGCTGTTAGAAAGAATGGGAATAGAGATGCTGAAACAGACTCTATGATGATCGACGGACTATTTGTAGCGATTACAAATGTAAACTTTGACGACGAGTCGATAAAAAGATTTATTCAAAGAGCAAAATCTATTAAAAACGATCATGGAAATGGAGAATTGTTCTCGGCTTACGACTTAAACAATATTTGGGAAGAAGAAAATGAAGATATTAAATCTTTAAAATCACTTCTTTTATTCGGTTTAAGAGGTACAGGAGCTTACGCTCATCATGCAAGAGTTCAAGGATACGAGTCTGATGAAGTGAATGATTTCTTCTATGAAGGCATGATTGCATTAGCAGAAGAAACAGATCAGGAAAAGCTATTGGGTCTTGTTATGAAAGAGGGAGAAATCAACCTTAAGACCATGGAACTTCTTGATAAAGCGAATACAACATCTTATGGAAAACCAGAGCCTACTACAGTATCTTTGAAAATTGAAAAGGGACCTTTCATCGTTATTACAGGTCATGATCTAAGAGATATGAAACTTCTTTTAGAGCAGACAGAAGGAAAAGGCATCAACATCTATACTCATGGAGAAATGCTTCCAGGCTGTGCATATCCAGAGCTTAAAAAATATTCACACTTAAAAGGAAACTTTGGAACTGCTTGGCAAAATCAGCAAAAAGAATTCGACAATATTCCAGGACCTGTTTTGTTTACAACAAACTGCATTATGCCAGTTAAAGACAGCTACAGCGACAGAATCTTTACTACATCCGTAGTAGATTACCCGGGAATGGTTCATATCGGAGACGACAAAGACTTTACACCTGTTATTGAAAAAGCTTTAGAACTAGGCGGATATGATGAAGATCAAGACTTTACAGGAATCAACGGAGGAACAGAGGTAACAACAGGATTTGGACATGATGCAGTTCTTGCAAATGCAGGTGCCATAGTAGATGCTGTTAAAGGTGGAGATATCAGCCACTTCTTCTTAGTAGGAGGATGCGACGGTGCGAAACCGGGAAGAAACTACTATACAAAATTAGTAGAAAATACTCCAGACGACTCTGTAATCTTAACACTTGCCTGCGGTAAATTCCGTTTCAACGACCTTGATTTAGGTACTGTTGCAGGACTTCCAAGAATCTTGGATATGGGACAATGTAATGATGCTTACAGTGCAATCAGTGTTGCGGTAGCTTTAGCAGAGGCATTCGACTGCGGCGTAAACGATCTTCCATTATCTATCGTTCTTTCTTGGTATGAGCAAAAAGCGGTTTGTGTATTATTAACATTATTATATCTAGGAATCGAAGATATTTATTTAGGACCTACACTTCCAGCTTTCGTTTCAGAAAATGTATTGAATCTATTAGTAGAGAAATTCAATATCAGCCCTACAGGAGAATACGCAAAAGATTTAGCGGAAATCTTAGGATAATTTTGGCTGTAAATATAAAACCCAAGTCTCTTTGGACTGCACATTTGTGCAGTCCTTTTTTTGCCAAAGAAATACTATAGGCGGATAAAAGCCTAAAATATGTCCTTTATAAAAAAGTAAAAGGCAGCATAGAATATTATAGAGAAGATGATATAATAGGCTTGATATCAAAATAAGATTATAATCTGATCAAAAATATGAAACTGTTTCTTGAAAAAGATTTATAACAAAATTGAAAGAAAGATAATGTTTTACAAGAAATTTATGTTCTATTCAGGTATAATCGAAATGGAGATATATTAAACTATAAGAATCGATTTTTTGATTGCAGAATCGGTGTTATGGTTTGTATAATTAAATATTTATCTAAATTTTTTTGTGGAGGTGTATTATTTGAAAGAACTTTATGGAAAATACTTTATGAAACAGAAAATGATGCGTACCGTATTGATTCCTTTATGTGTTATTGCATTATACGCAATATATACTTTTGGATGGCGTGTATTAGCATTGCTGCTTTTAAACTTAATAGCAGCAGTTGTAGTAGAGTATGTATGCGAAAGAAAGATTTTTAATAAGAAAAAAATCTCGGAAGCGGTGATCATTACGAGCATTCTTTATACGATGACATTGCCTGTGTCGCTGCCTTTTTGGATATCAGCAGCAGGGATTGCTTTTGGGGTGTTTTTTGGGAAGATGGTATTTGGAGGATTTGGTAAAAATGTTTTTAATCCTGCTTTGGTAGGACGAGCTTTTATTTATATCAACTTTGCCAATCCTTTGACCATTTTCTGGAATGAAGCAGCACAAGGGCTGCCGGGAGGATTTGGAGCTTATATCCTGCCTCATATCGATGCAGTAACGACAGCAACACCGATGCTGCTATTTCGAAATGGAGGAGAATTAACAGATCTTGTTAATCTTCTAATTGGAAATGTGCCGGGGGTTATCGGAGAAACGTCTAAGATTCTAATCCTGATATCTGCAGTGTACCTGATTTATAAAAAGGTTGCTTCTTGGGAGATTATGGCAGGAACTGTTTTAGGTTTTGCAGCTTTATCTTCTGTATTTTATTTTATGGGAGTTGAATCTGTACCGAATCCGATTTACGGAATGTTAATCGGAGGATTCTTGTTCGGAACTGTATTTATGGCGACAGATCCTATTTCGGCCGCGAAAACGGTGCCTGGCAAGTGGATGTACGGAATTATAATCGGGGTAGTAACAGTAATTATAAGAGGTTTTGCATTGTTCTCAGGAGGTATGATGTTTGCGATTCTTATGGGAAATCTATTTGCACCGATTATCGATTACGCAGTGAAACAAAGAGCTGCAAATAAAAAAGCAAAGGAGGCGGCAGTATAATGACTAAGAAAAAAGGATTATTGTTTCCTGTCGTCTTTATGATTATTCTAACTGGTGTGCTTACGGCGATATTAGCACTGATTAACGGTGTTTCTCAGCCAAAAATCGAATTCAACCAGGAAATCGAATTAAAACAAAAGATCCTAGCGGTGTTTGATATTCTTCCAGAAGAAGCGGAACCGGAAGAGATCGATACAGTATTCGACGAAAGAATAACAGAAGAGCAGTATGAAGGACAAAGTGTATATATACTAGAAGAAAACGGAGAACCTGCTGCCTATGCCGCACCTTTTGCCGGACCCGGATTATGGGGAAGTATTGAGGGATATTTGGGTGTAACAGCGGATATGGAAACTGTAACAGGTATAGAGTTTATAAAACAAGACGAAACACCGGGGCTTGGCGGCCGTATTTCCGAAGAGGAATATAAAAGCCAGTACAGAGATCTAGATATCTCAGG
>JAAZME010000289.1 GCA_012798975.1 Gallicola sp. | reverse complement strand
TATCAAACAAAAGTAGACCGATATATGGATAGCGAAGTTGCTTCTGATTTCTCAGAAAACAGAATTCGCGCAATGGGTTATCTTCAAGAAGAGTCAAGCTTAGAAGAGATTGTACGTCTTGTAGGTAGAGATTCATTATCACAAGAAGACCAATTAAAACTAGAAGTTACAAAGTCTATCCGTGAAGACTTCTTGCAGCAGAATGCTTTCCATGAAACAGATACATACTGTTCATTAGAAAAGCAGTCTAAAATGCTGAGAGCTATTTTGGAATTCTACGATAGCGGACTTGTTGCTCTTGAAAAGGGTGCATATATATCTGAAATTGAAGATATGCCTATTCGCGAAAAGATCGCCAGAGCAAAAAATGTTCCAGAAGACGACTTATCTTCCTTAGATCAATTGGTTGAAGATATTAAAGGAGCAATGAATGATCTTGTAAAGGTAGGTGAGGCGAATGCTTAAGGAATATAGAAGTGTTTCTGAAGTAGTTGGACCTTTGATGACTGTTGAAGGTGTTGAAGGTGTCAAATACGAGGAATTAGTAGATATAGAATTACAAACCGGCGAAAAACGCCGGGGAAGAGTTATCGAAATCGACGGTTCTAGAGCTATGGTTCAGGTATTCGAGGGAACATCCGGAATCAACTTGGAAAGCACAAGTGTTAGATTCCTAGGTAAGCCTCTTCAAATTGGAGTATCGGAAGATATGATCGGAAGGGTATTCGATGGTTTAGGAAATCCTATCGATGACGGTCCTAAGATTATTCCAGAAGCCAAATTAGATATCAACGGCGAGCCGATAAACCCGGTATCTAGAGACTATCCAAACGAGTTTATCCAAACAGGAATTTCTACAATCGATGGTTTGAACACCCTTGTTAGGGGACAAAAGCTTCCGATCTTCTCAGGATCAGGACTTCCTCATAACAACGTAGCTGCCCAAATCGCACGTCAAGCAGGTGTACTTGGAAA
The DNA here is from genome assembly GCA_012798975.1 of Gallicola sp. Lineage (GTDB taxonomy): Bacteria > Bacillota > Clostridia > Tissierellales > Peptoniphilaceae > JBQKLI01. The sequence goes on along the minus strand of JAAZME010000289.1, from coordinate 3,852 downwards.
AGACGACAAATTTGCCGTAGTTTTTGCTGCGATGGGAATTACTTTCGAAGAGGCGCAATACTTTATTGATGACTTCAACGAAACAGGTGCTATCGACAGAGCGGTATTGTTTATGAACCTTGCAGACGACCCTGCAATCGAAAGACTTTCTACACCTGGTATGGCACTTACATGTGCAGAGTTCTTGGCTTTTGAAAAAGGAATGCACGTTCTTGTAATCATGACAGACATGACAAACTATGCTGAGGCCCTTCGTGAAGTATCTGCTGCACGTAAAGAAGTTCCTGGACGTAGAGGATATCCTGGATATCTATATACAGACCTTGCTACTATTTATGAAAGAGCGGGACGTATTATTGGAAGAGAAGGATCTATTACTCAAATTCCGATTCTTACAATGCCAGAGGACCATATCACACATCCAATCCCTGACTTGACAGGCTATATAACAGAGGGACAGATTATTCTATCTAGAGATCTTTATAAAAAAGGATATGCGCCTCCAGTAAATGTATTGCCTTCATTATCTCGACTTAAAGATAAGGGTATCGGAGACGGCAAAACACGTGAAGACCATGCGGATACAATGAACCAGTTGTATGCAGCATATGCACAAGGTCTGGAAGCCAAAGAATTGTCTGTAATCCTTGGCGAGTCAGCGTTATCGAATGCGGATAAGGCTTTCGCAAAATTTGCAGAAGCTTTTGACGAACAGTATGTTAACCAAGGTTATTATACAAATCGAAGCATTATCGATACATTGGATCTAGGATGGAAATTATTGAATATTATTCCAAGATCTGAGCTTAAGAGAATTAAAGATGCATATCTTGACAAATATCTTGGTGAAGAGAATCAAGGAGCTGAATAAGTATGGCAAGGCTGAATATAAATCCTACCAGAATGGCTCTTTCGGAACTTAAGGGAAGACTGAAAACTTCAAGCAGAGGATATAAACTTCTGAAAGATAAGCAGGATGAATTGATGAGACAATTTATTGAGCTTATTCGTAAGAATAAAGAGCTTAGACTTGAAGTAGAGACTGCCTTAAGCGATTCCTTCAAGGATTTTCTACTAGCCAGTGCAATTATGAGTCCGGAAATGTTGGATGAAGCTGTTTCAGTTCCTAAACAAGGAATCTCTGTTGAAATGAGAACGGAAAACGTAATGAGCGTAAACGTTCCTAGAATGGAATTCAAAAAAGAGAGTATTGTTCCTGGAGATGTAAGCGGGGGCGTTTATCCTTACGGATATGCCCAGACGACTTCAGATCTTGACGAAGCCATAGACGGCTTGGACAAAGTAATGGAACAGTTGCTGGAGCTTGCTCAGGTCGAAAAAGCCGCCCAATTAATGGCAGATGAGATCGAAAAGACTCGTAGAAGAGTAAATGCATTGGAATATAGAACCATTCCGGATTTAGAAGAAACAATAAAATATATTCGTAGTAAATTAGACGAAAATGAGAGATCAACAATCACAAGACTGATGAAAGTTAAGGATATGATTTCTAAAGAATAAAAAACCAGCCGCAAGGCTGGTTTTTCTATGTACTAATAAGATTCGATTATTCATCTTCTCTATAGACGGCTCCCTCAAAAACAGGACAATGATCTTCTTCCTTAAATGCGCAGCCGTGTTCTGCAGCATAATCGCAATAAAAATCAACAACTTGTTCTCCCTCTGGGTTTGAACTGTCTACGATTACTTTGATTTCCTTTTCGCAATTTAAAAGCGGACATAAGTCTTTATACATAAAATCTTTCATATTATCACCTCTTTATTAAAGATACCCCCAAAGAAGAGGATTAAACCGGATATTGACACCTTAAACAATACATGGTAATATATAGTAGCTATTATGATTATGGCTATTCATAGTATCCCCTATGAATACAAGACCCGAAGACTATATCTTCGGGTCTTATTTTTTTTAGAAACAATCTTTCCAAGCTTCTTTTAATTTTTGAACACCTTCTGTTATTTGGACTTCTGATAAATTACCATATCCTAATAATAATTCAGCTGTTTTATGGGGATTCATATTATTATAATAATAATCTGTTATCCCGTAAACCTTGCAATCATGGTTCAAAGCTTTTTCAACGAGGATTCTTTCCTTTATTTGAGTATGCAGTCTTATATGGAGATGGAGTCCGGCCTCGGTACCTAAAAAACTTAAAGGAAATTTTGTTTTTAATAATTCGCTGATTAAATGTTCTCTTTTTCTGCCATACAGAGAACGCATTTTGTTCAGATGTTTCGTGAAATTTCCGTTGTCCATAAACTGCTGAAAAACTCTCTGGGTGAGAGAGGGAACCGGGCAAACAAAGAAATGAGCTAAGTCCAGATAACGAAGCATCAAAGAATCAGGCAGAACCAAATAGCTGATGCGAAGGGCGGGGGAAAAAGATTTGGAAAAACTACCTAAGTAAATTACACGATCGCTTTTATCCAGCCCTTTAAGTGCGGGGATGGGTTTTCCGCTGTATCTGAATTCGCTGTCGTAATCATCTTCAATGATCCAGGAATTCTCTTGGGTTGCCCATTTTAAAAGTTCATATCTTTTTGAAATCGGATAAAGAATACCTGTTGGAAACTGGTGAGAGGGAGAGATGGATATGCAGTCGATTTCATTTTCGTTTAAATCTTCGATTTCAATACCATTATCCTGTATAGGTACCGGCACATGGGAGAGTTTGTTTTCTCTAAAGAGAAGGCCTATTTTAGCATATCCCGGGTTTTCTATACCATAGACCGTCTTCTTCGGCAATAGCCGAATGAGCAGATCATAAAGGTATTCTGCACCGGAGCTGATAACAATATTTTCTGGAGAAGTATCGACTCCTCTGGAAGATAATAAGTATCTTGAGATAGACTCTCGAAGAGAGTATAAACCTTGTGGAGATCCGGTGGTTTCGAACAAAGATACTTCCTCGATGGCATCCTTATATGCTTTAGCAAATTCCTTTTTAGGAAATTCGCTTGTATCGATCGAATTGAAGTCGAAATCATAGCTGTAGTTTTTTGTTTTTTTTGTCTCTATACTGATATCCTTCTTTTCAATAGGAGTCATAAACCAGTCTATTTTTTCTACATAATATCCGCTTCTCTCTTTAGAGTACAAATACCCTTCATCTAAAAGCTGATTATAGGCTGATTGGATTGTGTTTTGGGAAAGATTTAAATAATCTGAAAGTTTTCTTTTTGAAGGTAATTTTTCATGGGGTTTAAGAGTTCCATCCTCAATGTTGATTTTTATATAATGATAAAGCTGCTGATATAAAGGTTCATTCTTTGTAAAGTGCAAGGTAAATAAGTCCATATTATGCTCCTTTCTGATATCATTAAAATATCACAGATTGGGTCTATAAACAATATCAAATTTATCCTATACTATTAATATATTGTTTTTGGAGGAAGAAGATGAAAACTAGAAGAATTGTTTTAACGGCGATATTTATTGCTTTAGTGTATGTTGCAACATTAATTATTCAAATACCTATTCCAGGTACCAGCGGCTATGTAAATCTTGGAGATTCTTTTATACTGTTGTCTGGATATTTCTTCGGTCCGATAACTGGATTTATTGCGGGGGGATTCGGTTCTGCTTTAACAGACTTATCGACCGGATATGGTTTATGGGCTCCCTTTACATTGATCATCAAAGGAATTATAGGACTATTAATGGGGTATTTTAAGAATAGGAAGTTAAATGTGTATCTATTAGCGGTATTTGCAGAAATATGGATGGTTATAGGCTATCTTCTCGGAGGAACGATACTTACAGGAAGTTTAGCAGTATCATTAGGATCTGTGCCGGCAAATAGTATTCAAGGAATCATAGGCGTT
>JAAZME010000219.1 GCA_012798975.1 Gallicola sp. | reverse complement strand
TAATATCTTATTTCTATATTTTATATTCTTATTAAATTCTTCCTTAATACTAGTAGAAACAAGTGTATTTTCTGGATTTAAATAAAGCATCCCGATAAAATCAAAAGCCTCTTTATTCTTTCTATAAGCTTCAAGTTTTATTTTAGCGGCACGTTCATACTGGCCGATATAATCTAAATCCTCTATATTTTCCAAGAATTTTTCTGAAATCGAAATTCCAAAATCCGCTGTAAAAGAAGCTAAGAATTCAAAAAGGCTTAATTTACTGCCGAAATAATGAAAAACCATAGATTTTGAGATGCCGGCCGACTCTGCGATTTGTTCTACAGATGTTTTTTTATATCCATATTTCCCAAATTCCTGCAGTGCTGCTCTTAAAATAATGTCTCTTTTATTCTCATCAAGGGCTAAAAACTTTTCGTACATATCATACCTCCATAAACCATTTTGGTTTATATAGAGCATACTACTGTAGACCGGATCGGTCAATGGTTTTATGGTGTAGATTTAAACATCTTTAGATCCTTAAGGGCGTGATAGTTTAAAAGATAATTAGAGTCAGCAGTTATCCCGTTAAATGGGAGGGTAAATATTATAGACAAGAAAATTCGAATATAAAAAGAAAGGATATAGATACGAATGTCTGGATATAGACGTTAATTATTAGTTTGGGACTCTTTGTGTTTTTTATGTTCAAAAGATTTGTTCAAAAATAGAAAAAAGCTTCAACGCTGATCATGCTGTTTATTGCAGCATTATACAGTTCTTTTCGTTTTATAATCCCCATGAATCCTTCTCCTGATCTAGCAGGAGGAGAAAAAAATTCAGACAGAAACAGCTTTTTATATACACAAAACGCAATTTCATGAAATGTCGACAGATGGAGAAGAAAGAGAAATCTCTGTTTATATATGGGTGCTTAGTGAACTATAGTATGGTATAGGAAGTTACTCATCGATATATTTTGAAACGTCAGCTATCCCAGAAGGAATCAAGAAACAATCTATCCTTATTTTACGGTGATATCGGAAAAGTTTTGGATAAAATGAAAACGTAGATCCAAAAAATACAGCATAGTGGAATCTTGTAGAAAGCAGAGGTCGTAAAATGCTAATAATAAATGATATAGCAGCTTTTATTATAGAGATATTTTCAGTTTTATTGGTTGTAAGATGGGCTTATATTATTCCAGAGCAGATGTGGCTTAAGATTTCTTTGTCTGTGGCAGCGGCTGCAGTATTTGCTCTGCTATGGAGAATCTTTTTTTCTCCAAAGGCAGCATATCCATTAAGTGGAAATCTCAGATGGTCTTTAGAGTTTTTGATATTATTGTTTCCTTATCTTCAGTTTTTGAACAAGAAGACCAGTTATATTATTTTTGCAGGGATTGGGATTTTTATAAACCTTTTTATACAGGCAAAATTTGGCAGGTCAGATTTCTAATAAATGTGCAGATGTTTTAAAGGCACTTGAATATCTATTTTTATTATGTTACAGTTCATTAGTAGTATAATTTTCAGATAGAAAGCAGCAGCGGTTTTATCGGAATAATACTATGTTCGTGAAATTGAAAATCGAATACTCACTAGGAGTGCTGGAGAGGCCAGCTGAGAGAAAGATCCTGATATCTTTTAATCCTTTAACCTGATCTGGATAATACCAGCGTAGGAAAGTGAACGACTTGTTTATAATTTACTATATGCTTGTAAAACACAAATTCTAGATCAGGATTTGTGTTTTTTTATTTGGGATAAAATGATTTTCTTGATATGTCTTGAGTGTATTTGATTTTATAAAGCTGCAAAAAATAAAAGGAGGCGGTATTATGATTTCATCTACAGTTGTGATTTCTTTAATACTTATTACAGTAATTATTTATACGTTTATTGGTATTGTTTACAGCAAAGGGAAAATTGAGAACATCGATGATTATTTAACAGCGAGAGGAAGTACAGGTTCCCAAAGATTGACTGCTACATTTTTAGCATCTTTTATAGGGGTGTTTATATTATTCACTCCTCCAGAAGCAGGAGCTATCGGCGGAATCGCTACGATTATAGGATATGCTTTCGGGGCAGCAAGTCTTTACTTTGCTTTTTCCATCTTAAGTCCTAAAGTAAGAGCCTATCTTCCGGAGGGTAGTACCATAAGCGATTATGCACTGAAAAGATACGGATCTAAAATGTACGTTTTAACCATTCTTTTATCTATATTTTATATGCTGGTACATTTAATAGCGCAGCTGACAGCGATAGCTCAAGTGGCTTTTCAAATGGCAGAAGTTCCTTTAGTATATACTGCATTGTTAGTAGGAGCAGCGACAATGATCTACACAACTTATGGCGGGCTCAAGGCTTCTATGTTTACAGATGCAATTCAGATGGTCTTGATCATTGTGTTAACAATAACTGTAGCTGCTGGCGTGTTGTATTATAGCGGAGGTATGGGAGAAATTATCAGACAAACTCAGGTGAACCGTCCCGATCTGCTTGATATTGGAAATATAGGCGGCATCGAATATGGTTTAACCCTTTGTATCGGGGTGTTTGCTGCGAATCTATTCCATCAAGGGTACTGGCAAAGAATTTATTCTGGAAAGAATGATGCTGCGATCAAAAAATCTCTGATTGCTTGTATACTGGTTGTTCTTCCAATAATGTTTATTACAGGATTTATCGGTATCGCCTCAGCGGGGATGGGGATAGGTGATAATCCTTCTGTGGCTTTGTTTGCTCTTGTCTATGAATTGTTTCCGACAGGACTTATTATTGCTGCGTTTATTCTAGCTTTAGTTCTAGTTATGAGTACCGTGGATACTTTGCTGAATGCAATGGTTGCAACCTTTGCCATTAAAAGAAAGAAAGAAAATAAATCTATGCTTTCTTTGCAGAAGGCAAGATGGATGACAGTTATATTGATTATAATTTCTGTCATTATTGCATCGAGAGGATACAGCGTGCTAACACTTTTCCTAGTAGCGGATTTAGTTTGTGCAGGTGTATTTATTCCGCTGTTTTTCGGTTTATATAGTCCGAAGTTAAGAGAAAACACAGCAGTTTTGGGAGCTGTGCTGGGAGTGGCATCGGGAGTTCCTTTCTTTATCCAAAATAAATTATTCATCGCATTTCTGATCCCGATCTTTGTATCTGCAGGGATCTGTATTCTGGGAAACAAATTTGCACCCTTGGAAGCAGCGGAAGAGAGGAAAGAGATGGAAGAGATGAAAGCTCTGTAAGTAGAAGAAATAGAAAATATTAGAAAAACTGCGGTTTAAGATAATCGTAGTTTTTCTTAATTGCTAAAATATACGATAAATGAATAGAATGATTTATTAGGAAAATATAGTATAATTAAAATTAACTGTATTGACAGTAAAGGAGCAAAAGGGTATACTTCAGAACTATGGGAATAATAAAAAGTGAACATTCGAGGTGCAAATATGAATATAATCGATAAAATAAATCAATTAAAGAAAGAAAAGAATGCCGTCATTATGGCTCATTACTATGTAGATGGAGACATACAAAAAATTGCAGATGTTGTGGGCGATTCTTATTATCTCAGCAAGAAGGCTTCTGAAACAGATGCAGATACCATAATTCTTTGCGGAGTATCTTTTATGGGAGAAAGTGCGAAGATATTAAACCCAGACAAAAAGGTATATCTTCCTGACAGCGATGCTGATTGTCCTATGGCTCACATGGTCGATGCAAAAAGTATCGAGAAGAAGAGAGAAGAGTATGAAGATCTTGCAGTGGTCTGTTATATAAACTCTACAGCAGAAATTAAAACTTATTCTGATGTAAGTGTTACTTCTTCAAATGCAGTGAAGATTGTAAGAGAGCTTCCGAATAAAAATATCTTCTTTATACCAGACGGGAATTTAGGAAGATATGTAGCAGAACAAGTTCCTGAGAAAAATATTATTTTGAATAAAGGCTACTGTCCTATTCATCAAACCATCACCGCTGAAAAGGTTCTAGAAGCGAAAAAAATCCACCCGAAAGCTTTATTTGCAGCTCATCCAGAATGTACATATGATGTATTAGAGGAAGCGGATTTTGTGGGAAGTACTTCTGGGATTATCGACTTTGTTACACGATCTCCTAGGAAGGAATTTATTATAGGAACAGAAACAGGAATCTTCTATCAGCTGAAGGAAAAAAATCCGGATAAGACATTTTATCCCGTTATAGAGGGCCAAATTTGCGAGGATATGAAAAAAGTGAACTTGGAAAAAGTTCTTGCAGTCCTTGAAGGGGAGACCGAAGAGGTAAAAGTTTCAGAGGAAACAAGGGTAAAATCACTTATTCCCCTTGAAAGAATGCTTGAGTTAGGGAATTAATAACTGAGGTAGAGGAAATGAAAAGAGCAGATGTTTTAATAGCAGGAACAGGCTGTGCTGGTCTTTATTGTGCGCTTAACCTTCCACGAAATAAAAAGATCATGATGATTACAAAGTCAGATCTTAAAAGCAGCGATTCATTTTTAGCTCAAGGCGGGATAGCCGCTTTAAAAGAGGAGAAAGACTATGAGTCTTATTTTGAAGATACAATGAAAGCAGGTCATTACGAAAACGACCCAAAATCAGTAGAAATCATGATTCGTTCATCGAAGAGTGTGATAAAAAATTTAATCGGTTACGGTGTTAAATTTCAGCGGGAGGAGAATGGAGAACTGTCCTTTACAAAAGAAGGTGCCCATTCGGCAAAAAGAATACTTTATTCCGAAGATATTACGGGGGAGAGAATTACCAGCAGACTATTAGAGGAAGTACACAAACTTTCGAATGTAGAAATCTATGAGTATACAGAGATGACCGATCTTTTAAGCCAGGATAATCGATGCTATGGAGCGGTAGTACAAAACAAAAAGAGAGAAAAAGAAGAGATCCTTGCAGATCATGTAGTCATGGCGACAGGGGGAGTCGGAGGTTTGTATGCTCATTCTACAAATTATAAGCATTTGACGGGTGAT
>JAAZME010000176.1 GCA_012798975.1 Gallicola sp. | reverse complement strand
CTGAGGACAGACATTTTCGCAGTGTCCGCATTCGATACAGTCAGATGCTTTTCCTTTGCCTTCAGTATTAAAATCATAGCTTGATTTTGCTGAGGACTTGTTCTGGAAGGTAATCTCCCGATTCAGAGCCGAGAGTACATCGGGAATCGGAATGTCTTCCGGACAGCCTTCTACACAATATTTGCAGTCCGTACAAGGGATACGGGGGTTTTTTAGAAGTACTTCGACAACCTGGTCTATTGTATTTCTTTCCTCGTCAGAAATCTCTTTAAAATCTCTTAATGTCTTTAGATTATCTTCCATCTGTTCCGGATAGCTCATGCCGCTTAGAACGGTTATTACATTCTTTAAAGAAGCTGCAAAACGGATCGCCCAAGAAGAGACAGAGCTTTCTCTATCTGCTTTTTTAAAAATCGCCGCCGCTTCTTCAGGGAGATTCGATAGTGTGCCGCCCTTTACAGGCTCCATGATAACAATGGGCATATTATGCTTTAAAGCGACTTCATAGCATTTACGGGATTCGATAGTAGGATCTTCCCAGTCGATATAGTTTAGCTGAAGCTGAACGAAGTCCATATCCGGATGATTTGTAAGAATCTCATCTAGAGCCTCTGCTTTGTCATGGAAAGAAAAGCCCAGGTTTTTAATGAATCCTTCTTCTTTTTTCTTTTTTAAAAAGTTCCAAATATCATAACGGTCGAAGACTTCTGTACGTTTGCCTCCAAGATTATGAAGAAGATAAAAATCGAAATAGCCTGCTTGAGTACGATCCAAAGAGGTATAGAACATCTCTTCTGCTTCTTCTTTGGAATCGGCTATGTAGGCGGGAAGTTTTGTAGCCAGTAAAAAGGACTCTCTAGGATATCTTTCCACAATAGTTTTTCTAGCGATGACTTCAGAATAGCCGTTGTCATAGCCCCAAGCTGTATCAAAATAGGTAAACCCTTCCTCCATAAAACGATCCACCATTCCCTTAATCATCTCTAAATCAAATTCACCATCTATTGTCTTAAAACGCATTAAACCAAAACCGAGTTTTTTAATATTCTCACCTAACATGTTTTCTACCTCTTTATTTTTAATCATATAAATATATATACCCGATTAGGGAAGGCATTAAAGAAAGAGGAGAGATTCAGAAAAAATGTGTAGTGTGAAAGAGGGTAGAGGGGAGTTGTAGAGGAAAATAAAAGGAGCATTTATTTTCTTCATAGGATAAGAAGTTAGACTTTTCCTAGCAAAACGAGGGCAAATAAAAAAGCCCATAATCAAATATGAGCTTTTACTTTATAGCCGAATATAACACCGATCAAAGTGGGAAGAAAAGCTAAGTAAAGTATGGTTGTGTTAATATCGAAATTGAAGACTAAAGTTGTTACAATGACGAATGCTGCGGATGTAATAATAGGATAGAAGTATTTCACTTTCTCCAGATGCTTCCCTACGAAAAATCCGCTGACAAGGCAGGTTAGAGGAAAGATTATATATAAAAAGAGTAGTCCAAATCCTAAAGCATCTCCTCCGGGAAGAAAAAACATCCCGTATATAGTAATCCCTGCAAAAATAATCATGGAGATTATAATAGCTATTATACCTTTATTCGTTTTCATAAGATCACCTTCCTTTATATTCTATAGATACCCCCTTCTTGGAAGTATCTGCTCCTAATAAAGGAATGTTGAGAATTCTTAACTATTCAGATAAATATTAAGCTTCAGAGTACGGGACTTTTTCTAAAATTCCGTATAAAAACAGGTCAATTCCGTACTGGATTTCTTTCTGGACATCTTTTCCCTTCCACTCCGGTTCCAGATAGCGGGAAAGAAGGACGAAAAGATGATGGACTGCTGTTTCAATATCAATATGCTTTCGAAGGTGAGCTTTGTTTTCCTCAAAGAGTGCCATAAAGGGCTGAACGTAGGAAGTTTTCCATAAGAAATAAAGTTCCTCCGCTACATTTTCTGAAAGATTATAATGAATATCATGCATCATCGTATTGATATCAAAGGGGTGGCGGTCATGAAGGTAGAGCATCATTTTCTCAAGTTTTTTAACTGTAGAGTCCTCAGAAAGGCGAATAGTTTCTAAATTTTCGAAAACCTCTTTCGAAAGAGTTTCCATAATCGCAACATATATATCTTCTTTCTTTTTGAAGTGATGATATAAATTCGGCTGTGTAATGCCTAATATACCCGCTATCTGTCTTGTGGATGTTTTTTTATAGCCTTGACTCATAAAAAGTTCTTCTGCTGTTTCCAGTATTTTTTCTCGCATGGATTTCATAGTATCATTTCCTTATCTAAAAGCGACTTCCGAAGAAGAGGAAGCTTTTGTTACTTATGTTTTATATTTCTTAGACACTATTTATTTTATCACAGTTGAAAGAGAGGATACAAACAAATAAGCAGTTGATGAATACAAAATCGATGTGAATATTTTTTTGGAATGAATATATCCATTTATAGAAGAACGTGGTATTATAAACTTATCAAACGATAAGTAGGAGGTATATATGTTTTTAGCAATAAAAGAGATTATTCATTCAAAATTAAGATACGGTTTAGTTATCGGTCTTGTGTTTTTGATTGCTTATTTGGTGTTTTTTCTTACAGGTCTGGCTTATGGTTTAGCTTTAGATAATCGGACGGCTGTAGATAAATGGGATGCAGATTATATTTTACTTGCAGAAGAATCGAATTCGAATCTAAGTATGTCCATGGTTCCCAGAAAAAAATTAGAGGAAGTGGAAGGAAATGAAAAAGCTCTGTTGGCACAAACTCCAGGAGTGGTAACTCAAGAAGGAAATGAGGATGGAGAGAAGATCACCGTAAGCTTTTTCGGAATCAATAAAGATGAGTTTATTATGCCGGAGGTTATAGAAGGAAAGGCTTTTGAATCCGATGCTCAGGCGGTAGCGGATATCAGCCTCAAGGACGAATATCAGGTAGATATCGGAGACAAGATAAAGCTTTCCGGTAATAAGAAGATCTTTGAAATTGTAGGATTTACGGAAGATGCAAAGTTTAATGTTTCTCCTGTTCTCTATATTTCAATTCCTGCTTATCAGGAAGTCCGTTTTGAGAAAACAGATTTGTCAGAAAATGCAAGGTTAAGCGGTGTAGTGGTTAAAGGAGAGGTGGGTTCTTTTCCGGATGATATGGAAAACATCAGTATCTCAAGTTTTATTAACAATCTACCCGGTTATAAAGCACAAGTATTGACCTTTGGATTTATGATAGGATTCTT
>JAAZME010000194.1 GCA_012798975.1 Gallicola sp. | reverse complement strand
GCTTTTTTTAATTCTCCGATCCCCTGCTCATTATGGGCACCATCCAGTAAAATAACAGGATTATCCTGTACTTTCTGCAATCTGGCTATCATTCTGGTATTTTTAAATCCCTGAAGCACTTTTTTCCTATCCATGAAGTAGCCTAATTCTTCTAGAAAACTTATGATTTCGAAGACTAGGGTACTATTTTTGACTTGATACTCTCCCATCAAGCTTAACTCGATTGTTCTTCCTTTATAAGCAAAGAACTGCGAACTCTCTTTGACTTCAATACCCTTTATTTTTTCAAAATCTGGAGAGATTACAGAAACACCTTTTTCTTCGGCTATTTCTCGAATCACTTTTTCCACTTCTTGGTCTTGAGGATATAAAATTACTGGAGCAGAGCTTTTTATAATACCGCCTTTTTCATAGGCTATTTTTGCTAACGTATCCCCTAAATAGTCGGTGTGATCTAAAGCGATACTGGTAATTACTGTTAAAATAGGCTGATCTACAACATTTGTTGCATCAAGCCGTCCTCCCATCCCTACTTCCAAAACTACAAAATCACAATCTTTTCTTGCAAAATATTCTAAAGCGACTGCCGTAAGCAGTTCAAATTCTGTTATTGGAATACTTTCTTTCTCACAAATTTCAACGATATCGCTAAATACCTGGAGGTAATCTTCATCCGATATTTCTTCTTTATCTATATGAATTCTATCATTTATATGATAAAGCTCTGGAGATGTATAGAGCCCAGTTTTGTATCCGTTTTCCGTTAAGATTCTTTGGGTCATAGTACATGTCGAACCTTTGCCGTTTGTTCCTGCAACATGAATAATTTTATACTTATGATCCGGTCTGTCTAATGCCATCAGAACTTTTTCCATATTATCTAGACCTAATACAAAACCGCGCTGTCTGCTTTGTTCTAAATAACGATCTGCTTCATTTCTATCCATAGTACCCTCCTATATTTCAATCACTCCTATTATAACATTCTTTATAGAAGGACATCTCTTCAAATGGAAAAACTCTATGAAAGAATTCTCTTTCATAGAGTTTTAAGCTGTTTTATCGTCGCCGATGATCTTTAATTTTTCTGCTTGATCGTAAGTGATCAGCGCATCGATCATTTCTTCGATATTGCCGTCTAGAAAATCATCCAGCTGATGGATGGTACGGTTAATTCTATGATCTGTAACTCGTCCTTGTGGGAAATTATAAGTTCGGATTCTTTCTGAACGGTCTCCGCTTCCAACTTGGGATTTTCTTTCATCCGCCATTTCTTTGTTCTGTTCTTCCAGCATTTTATCGTAAAGACGGGATTTTAATATTTTCATCGCCTTGTCTTTATTCTTTAACTGAGATTTCTCATCTTGGCAAGATACTACGATTCCTGTAGGCAAGTGAGTGATACGAACTGCAGAGTCCGTAGTATTTACAGACTGTCCGCCGTTTCCTGATGAACGGAATACATCCACTCTTAAATCTTTCTGCTCGATATGAACATCTACATCATCTGCTTCTGGAAGAACGGCTACTGTTGCAGCAGAGGTATGAATTCTTCCGCTGGATTCTGTAGCTGGAACTCGCTGTACCCTATGGACTCCAGATTCGTATTTTAATTTAGAATAAGCTCCCTGTCCTTTCACCATAAAGACAGCCTCTTTTATTCCCCCGACTCCCTGCTCGTTAATATCCATAAGTTCTGTTTTCCAGTTTTTCTTATCGGCAAACATGTTATACATTCGAAGAAGTTCTCCTGCGAACAGACCTGCCTCATCTCCGCCGGCACCCGCTCGAATTTCGATAAACACGTTTTTATCATCATTAGGATCTTTCGGCAATAATAGGATTTTTAATTCTTGTTCTTGAGTCGTAATTTCTTTTTCTCTTGCGCTGACTTCCTCTTTTAGCATATCCCGCATATCATCGTCTAAAGACTCGCCCAGCATCTCTTTGTCTTCTTCAAGAATATTTTTATTTTGTACATATTCATTATACTTTTCGATTATCGGCTTAAGATCCGCATGTTCTTTCACCATTTTCTGCCAGTTTTCCATGTTCTTCATCGTATCCGGATCCGCAATCTTAAGTTCTAGATTCTTATAATTTTCTTTTAAAGATTCTAAATTTTCAAACATTTTATTACCTCTCTTATTTCTTTCCTATTATTGATATACTGCTAAAATAACCCGATCGAATCCCTGCAGATCTTGGAAAAGCTTTATGTCGTGAAAGCCTTCTTCTTGCAGAAAAAGCTCTACCGATTTTCCTTGATCACTGCCTATTTCAAAGGCCAATAAGCCTCCCGGTTTAAGATATTTTGGAGCATGGCTGATGATTCGTCGATAAAAATCCAGTCCGTCTTCGCCTCCATACAATGCCAAAGAAGGTTCGCTTTTCACTTTCCAATCTAATTTTTCCATGTCTTGTCTGTTAATATAGGGAGGATTAGAACAAATCAAATCAAATTTCTCTCCAGAAACCGGCTCAAAAAGATCTCCTAATCGAAATTCTACATTTTCTGCCTGTAATAATTTTCTATTTTCTTCTGCCAAACGATATGCATCTTCAGATATATCAACACCTATGACGGAGGCTTCTGGAAGCTCCAATCCCAATGTAAGAGCAATAATTCCTGAACCTGTCCCGATATCTAATATATCCTTGTATCCGCTTCTCCAGTTAATCACCGTTTCTAAAAGATTTTCTGTATCGAAACGAGGGATAAGTACATTTTCTCGAACTTTAAACTCTCTGCCATAAAAATTCCAATGTCCTAAAATATACTGAAGAGGTATTTTATCGTAAAGTTCGGAAATCTTTATGATTTTTTCTTCTTCTTTCTGGGTTAACTCAAAAGGCATGTTTAATTTCAGTTCTGATTTCGACTTTCCAAGAACTTCTTCTAATATTAAATACCCGTCAACTGAACCAAATTTTTTAATTACATCTTGTCCGGTCATTCTTAATTCTCCTATAATGGGTCTAATCGCTCGAATTCCTACTTCAATCATATCATCATCAGGTTCAAGTGTCGTCGTCCAATATTGTATTTTTGAAAATACATCATTTATCTTTCCAAAAAAAGGATTTTTGCTTTGATCTAAATAATAAAACACTTCGTAGCCAACTATAAAAG
>JAAZME010000055.1 GCA_012798975.1 Gallicola sp. | reverse complement strand
GTGTATTTATGAGCTTATATAGACTCCATGATTTAAAGATAAGGAATATAGCTGGTGTTTATAGCTTCTCTAGGGATGAGTATGTCCATTTTTTCAAAAGCTAGAGAATAAAGAGGAAATTCATTTTTAAAATCTGCTCTAGGATAGGATCTATACAAAAAGTTCTTTTAATGTTAAAATAGAGCTATCTATGAAGAGGACTATTAGAACTGAAAGCTGTTTAGAGAGAATCCGGAAGGTGAAAGGATTTCTGCGGAAAGTTTGAACCTGTCTCGGAGAATTTATGGAAAACATAAAGGGTGGTTCCCTTATAACTTTAAAGTGAGTGTTTTGCACTAATTGAAGTGGTACCGCGAGCCTTCGTCTTCATGACGAGGGCTTTTATTATCTTGATTTTGGGAGGAAAGTTTTTATGAGAATGAATAAAATGTATTTGCCTACATTACGAGAGGATCCAGCAGACGCTGATATTGCCAGCCATCGGCTGATGCTTCGTGCAGGAATGATCCGCCAGATGGCTTCTGGAATGTACAGTTATCTGCCCTTAGGATATCGTGTGATTCAAAAAGTGGAAGAGATTGTTAGAGAAGAGATGGATAATTTCGGAGCACAGGAAGTGTTAATGCCTATCCTTCAGCCGAAAGAGATCTGGGATGAATCAGGGCGCTGGGAAACATTCGGCCCTGAAATGTTTAAAATAAAAGACCGCCACAACAGAGATTTTTGTCTGACTCCAACAGCGGAAGAGTATTTTACGACTCTTATTAAAGGAGAGATAAAATCTTACAAACAGCTTCCTTTAAACATCTATCAAATTCAAACAAAATTTCGTGATGAAAAACGCCCTCGTTTTGGAATCAACAGAGCAAGAGAATTCTATATGAAAGACGGTTACTCTTTTGATACAAACAGAGAAAGCCATCTCGAAGCTTATGATAATATGTGGAGAGCTTACGAAGCGGTCTTCGACCGTTTAGGACTTGACTACAAGATCGTAGCGGGAGATACAGGAGCGATGGGGGGAAGCGGATCCCATGAGTTTATCGCATTATCGGAAGTAGGAGAAGGCGTGATCTGCTACAGCGAAAGCGGAAAATATGCCGCAACAGACGAGAGAGCGCCTGTAACTTATAATATCGACGAATCTAAAGTTGAAGCGGCTGAAATTTCAAAAGTTCATACGCCAAACTGCAAAACGATAGAAGAAGTATCAGCCTTTTTAGGGGTGGATCCATCTCACTGCTTTAAAGCCATCGACTTAATGGTAGAAGGAGAGCCGGTGCTTGCGATTATTCCTGGAAACAGAGAGCTTAATATGGCGAAACTCATCAGTTATCTAAAAGCGCCAGAACATGAAATCGTAATGATGGAAGATGAAGATATCGTTTCAAAAGTGGGGTCTGTACCAGGATATACAGGACCTAAGGGACTTTCAGAAGGAGTACGAGTTCTTTTAGATAAACGTATAACTCAAATGAAAAATGGTGTTATCGGAGCGAATGCTAATGAATACCATTATATCAATGCAAACTACGGTATAGACTTCGAGGGAGAAGTGGTAGAAGATCTTCTTCTGGTAGAAGAAGGAGATATCGACGAAGAAACAGGAGAAGCTTTGCAGTTTGCTAGAGGAATCGAAGTAGGAAATATCTTCCAGCTGGGAACGAAATATTCTGAAGCGATCAAAGCTACGTATCTTGATGAACAAGGCAAGGAACAGCTTTTCTATATGGGAAGCTATGGAATCGGAATCAGCCGTTCAGTGGCAGCGATCATCGAACAGAATTACGATGAAAAAGGTATTATTTGGCCTCTTTCTGTAGCTCCTTATCAAGTGATTATCACTGTAGTAAATACAAAAAAAGAAGATCAGATGGAAGCTGCAGAGAAAATCTATGAGAAACTTCTCTTTAACGGGGTAGAGGTTATCATCGACGATCGAAAAGAGCGTGCTGGTGTTAAATTCAACGACCGGGATTTGATCGGGATTCCTTTAAGAATCACAGTAGGAAAAGGAGCGGCTGACGGGCTTGTGGAATTTTCTACTCGAAGTGAAGGAGTTAATGAGGAAATCTCTGTAGAAGAAGCGGTTCAAAAAGTTCAAAATATAGTAGACGAATACAATGCCTCTCGTTTTTCCGATGGTATGAGAACAAGAATTGCGGAAGAGCTAGAGCAGGAATAGAATAAGAGATAAAAAGAAGGGGGATTTTATGTCAGAAATCAGAGTACGATTTGCACCGAGTCCAACAGGATATCTACACATCGGAGGACTTCGAACAGCTTTATATAATTATTTGCATGCAAGACAACAGAATGGAAAGTTTATCTTAAGAATAGAAGATACAGACAGAACAAGATATGTGGAAGGTGCTATCGAAAACTTAATCCACGAATTAGAATGGGCAGGTCTTTCTATAGATGAAGGTGTTGTCTTAGAAGATGGAAAACCGGTGGACCGAGGTGATGCGAAACCTTATATCCAGTCGGAAAGAGTAGAGACCGGCATCTATAATCAGTATATCGACGAGTTATTAGAAAAAGGCTACGCATACTACTGCTTCTGTTCAAAAGAAAGACTTGATCAAGTGAAAAATCAGCAGCGAGCAGACGGTATGATGCCGAAATACGACGGTTTATGCCGAGGAGTTTCTTTAGAAGAAGCGAAAAAGAGGGTCGCAGCAGGAGAAGAGTATGTGATTCGAATGAAGCTTCCTGCAAATACTGATATTAAATTTAACGACTTGATTAAAGGAAATATCTCTATCAATACAGATGATATGGATGATCAAGTACTCATCAAATCAGACGGATTCCCGACGTATCATTTCGCTGTAGTGGTAGATGATCATCTCATGAAAATTACCCATGTTATCCGTGGAGACGAGTGGCTGACTTCAACACCGAAACACATCTTCCTTTATGAAGCTTTCGGATGGGATGTTCCTCAGTATGTTCATATGCCTACAGTTCTTAACAAAAGCGGAAAGAAACTATCAAAAAGACATGATGATGTTTCTGTAGCGGACTTTAGAAATATGGGCTATCTTCCAGAAGGGCTGATCAACTACCTTGCGCTAATCGGCTGGAGTCCAGAGTCAAATGAAGAAATTCTTCCGATGGATGAACTGATCAGACAGTTCTCTTTTGATCATGTTTCAAAATCAGGAGCGATCTTCGACCGTGAAAAACTTGACTGGGTAAACGGCCATTATATCAGAGCTTTATCTGTAGAAGAATTAGCTGAAAAAATCAAGCCGTATCTAGTAGAAAAAGGATTCGTCGAAGAAGATATCGATCCGGAAAGACTAAACTTGATCACCCAAACCTTCCAAGAATCCATATCAAAACTATCGGACGTAATAGAACAGTCAGCTTTCCTTTTTGAAGACATTACCATTACGGAAGAAGATGCAAAAGAAATGGCAAGGGGAGAACAAGTACCAGAACTTGTAAAAGCCTTCAAAGAAGAATTATCCGAGATCGATACAGTAGATCAGGAATTTGCGAAGACTGTTATGAAAAAAATTCAGAAGAAAACAGGAATCAAAGGCAAAAATCTCTATATGCCTGTAAGAGCGATTCTTTCTGGAACTGTACACGGACCAGAGCTTGTAAATATTATTGAAATTCTTGGAAAAGAAGAGATTATCAAGAGACTAGATCATATCAATATTCAATAATACATCAGATTCCCATAAGTAAAAGAAGGGGGAGAAAAATGAAAGTATATAATACTTTAAGGAGATCGAAAGAAGAATTCGTACCTTTAGAAGAAGGAAAAGTAAAGATGTACGTCTGTGGTCCTACTGTCTATAACTTTATTCACGTAGGAAACGCAAGACCTATGATCGTCTTCGACACCTTAAGACGCTATTTTCAGTATAAAGGCTACGATGTCACTTTCGTATCGAACTTTACAGATATCGACGATAAAATTATTCTAAAAGCGAAAGAAGCAGGAGTGGATTTTACAGAGATTACTGAAAAATATATCGATGCTTATCTAGAAGATTCAAAGGCTTTGAACTTTAAAGAAGAAGATACCATTCATCCGAAGGCGACAGAATATATCGAAGAGATGATCGAGTTTGTAAAGGGTCTGGAAGACAAAGGCGCCGCTTATAACGTGGACGGGAATGTCTATTTCGATATCTCAAAAGCAAAGAACTACGGAAGTCTTTCCAAGAAAAACATCGACGATCTTCAAGCAGGGGCGAGAATCGATATAGCTGACGAAAAGAAAAATCCGATGGACTTTGCTTTATGGAAAAAACGAAAAGAAGAAAGCGAACCTGCATGGGAAAGTCCATGGGGCATGGGAAGACCAGGATGGCATTTAGAATGTTCTGTAATGTCGAAAGCCATTCTAGGCGATACAATGGATATCCATGCCGGTGGAGAAGACTTGGAGTTTCCACATCATGAGAATGAAATCGCCCAGTCGGAGACCTTAACAGGAAAGCCCTTTGCGAGAAACTGGATGCATAACTCCATGATCACCGTCGACAATGAAAAAATGAGCAAATCGAAGGGGAATTTCTTTACGATAAAAGATATAGCAAAACATTACGATTTAGAAGTTCTACGATTATGGCTGCTGTCCACTCATTATAGAAATCCGGTAAACTTCAGCGATGAAATTATGGAACAGACAAAAAACGGTCTGGACCGTATCTATAACGGAAAAAGCTATTTGGAAAGGCTTATCGAAACCGCAGACGTTTCCGAGCTGCAAGAAAACGAGAAAGAGCTGAAAGAAAAAATTGACAGCTATCGCCTAAGCTTTGAAAAGGCCATGGACGACGATTTAAACACAGCAGACGGACTTTCTGCTATTTACGAATTAGTGCGCTTTACAAACGGACATCTAAAGGAAACAAATTCGAAAGCAATAGCAGAATTTGCTTTAGAAACCTTATTAAAACTTTCTGATGTATTAGGCATCCTTTATTCTAGAGGAGAAGAAACACTAGACGAAGAAATCGAAAAACTAATCGAAGAAAGAACACAAGCAAGACTGGATAAAAACTATCAGAGAGCTGACGAAATACGAGATCAGCTTGATGCTATGGGCATCGAATTAAAAGATACCTCCACTGGTGTGGAATGGGTGAAAAAATAAATGAAAGACCAGCATGGTGTATGCTGGTCTTTCTTGGATCTTTGTCAAATAGTGTTGGTGGAGAATAACTAACCCATACAAGGATGGAAAATGAACAATTTTTATCCTTGTTTTATCGTATACCAAGAATGACGTCAATCTAGAACTATAGAAGTTTAGAAACACATAAAGAAGCTAGAGAAGTTGCAGGAAGCATTCTATAAGAAGACTGGG
>JAAZME010000193.1 GCA_012798975.1 Gallicola sp. | reverse complement strand
TATCGATCTTATTCATTTTGATAAGACCTACTGTATCCGCTAAAATCCAGCCGATAGGAATCGCTATCCATATCCCCCAGACTCCTATAACAGAAATACCGGATAGTATAAAAGCCAGCAATACTCGAGTTCCCAAAGAAATTATCGTTAATAAAAGAGAAATCTCCGGCCGCTGAATTCCTCTAAAATAACCATAGAACAAAAACAACAGCCCGATACCAATATAAAATACCCCTTCTATCCGAAGATAAAGGACTCCAATATCGATAATCTCTTTAAATTCCTGTCCGATAAAGATCATCATAAGATATTTCGCAAAAAGAAAGATCACGAAAGAAGCTATCCCGCAGTAAAGAAGAACCATTTTAACAGAAATTAATGTCCCCTTTTCTATCCGCTCTTTTTTTCCGGCGCCATAATTTTGCGAAACAAATAGGGAATAAGCATTGCCGAATTCCTGAACCGGCATATAGGCAAAGGCATCTATTTTAACCCCTGCTGCAAAGGCTGTCATTACAAGAGGACCAAAGCTGTTGACTAAACCTTGAACTAAAAGTATCCCGAAATTCATTACCGACTGCTGAAAAGAGGCTGCCAAGGAAAAATAAAGAATCTTCTTTCCTGCTCCAAGATCGAAATAGGATTTAATAGGAATCCGAAGCTCCGGCTCCCATATAAAAGTATAGATCATAATCCCGATACCAGAAACGACCTGGGCGGCAACCGTTGCAATTGCCGCTCCTCCTACTCCCCAGCGGAATACGACTATAAATAAAATATCCAGTATAATATTAAGCACCGCTGCAGCTGCCAGGAATGATAAAGGGACCACAGAATTTCCCACAGCCCGTAAAAGATATGCATAATAGTTGTATAAAAAAACAAAGAATATTCCATAAAAAATAATCGAAATATATTCCCTGATCCCTTCCATAACCTCCGGCGGAATCTGAAGCAGCTGTAGAATCTCATCGGTAAAATAAATGGAAATCCCCGTCACGATCAAACTGATTATCCCGATAAAAAGAAAGGATATTTGAATACTCCCTTTCATACTCCTCTTGTCCTTTTGCCCGTAATAAAAAGAAAACACCGCTCCGCTTCCCATACAAAGACCGATCAAAATAGAGGTAATAAAGGTCATCAGCGTGAAAGCCGACCCCACTGCGGCCAGCGCATTAGGACCTATAAACTGTCCGACCACAATACTATCTGCCACATTATAAAATATCTGCAGGAGATTTCCCAGTATCATCGGCGCCGCAAAGGCAAGAAGTGTTCCTCTTATATTTCCAGTTGTTAAATCTTTTTTCATATCATACTCCATTAAGAAAAAGAAAACTTTCAGCATATTCTTTCAGCTTAAAGTTTTCTAAGTGTACTTTTATTCTATTGTAACCTATTTTTTGATTTTCGTACTAATTGTCTTTTATTAAGACAACTTTACAAAACTACCAGATTTTTCCCTGATTTTAAAAAAGCTAAAGGCTCAATCTTTTTCTTTTCTTTTTGTTCCTTTAGGAATCTTTGTCATAAGGCCTCCCTTGTTTTGAATGAAAAAAATCTATCCGATTCAAAAACCCTTGAAATAAAAAAAGACAGCTTGCGCCGTCTTTTTCTAACCTGCTCTTTCTTTACAGAAACGCTAATACCACTGCTACAACAATGGCAGGCAGAAAATTTGCCACTCGAATCTTTTTCCCCCATACAAGATTGAGACCTACACAGAAGATCAAAATAGAGCCGATAAAGGAAATATTAAACAAAGCAGCCTCTGTCATAACAGGTTTTATAGAACGGGATAAAAGTGTCATTCCTCCTTCAAATACAGCTACTGGAATGGCAGAAAAGATACATCCCTTTCCTAAAGAACAAGTCATCACCATAATAATAATGAAATCGAGGACCGCTTTTGTAGCAAGTATGGAATAATCACCCAGTATCCCGTCTTGAATCGATCCTACAATAGCCATCGCTCCGATACAGACTGTAAGAGAAGCTGTAACAAAAGCTTCGATAAAACTGCTGTCCTCCCCGTTTCCTGTTTTGAATTTTAGCCATTCTCCGAAACGTTCAAACAATCCTTCTATATTTATCAGCTCGCCGATAAACGCTCCCAGTACAATACTGATTACCACAACCATGGATTTCCCGCTTGTAATAAAATCCCCTTCTATCTGCAGCATTCCTTCCATAGCTCCTGCGGTTCCTATAAAAAGAACACTGATTCCGCAGGCTTTCCCAAGAGTCGTTTGAATATCCTTCGAAATATATTTTCCGAACACTCCTCCTGCAACCCCTCCCAATACTATAGCTATCGTATTGATTATCGTTCCTAGTCCTATCATCATTTCCACCCTCTTATTTAGATATACTGCTCGTCCTTTTTCTCAGTATCTTAGATTTAAGCATCACACTCAAAATCAAGTCTTATCAGTATATCATAATAAGAAAAACATCTCTATCAAAAAGCTGTTGTATAAAGGGCTGCTAAATAAATCAAAATAAAACATTCTTAATCTTCTTTCCTATCCCTAAGCATTCCTGTCTTTTCTTCATCTATACTTTCAAAATGGTACTTTTCATATAATTGGTCTGCAGGCTTATTTGCGATCAGCATAATATAGCTGTCTGTAGAAGTGTTGTTGTCAAACCATTCGTCGATTCGAGCCATAATCTCTTTGCCGATTCCCTGACACTGATAAGCTTTATCCACCATAATATCCGTCACAGCAAATGTAATTCCTCCATCTCCTACAATTCTCCCCATTCCTATGAATTGTTCTTTTTCATAAACACTCACTAGAAAAAGAGAGTTTCTCAGTGCAGTTTCAATATTCTTTAATGATTTTGTTCCTCCGATTTTAGATCGAAGCCTCAAAGAGTTATATTCGAAAGCAGAGGGTATTTTACCAGAATATTCCATATCTCGACCTTTCTTTCTTAAAATAGACTTTTTCCCCTCGTCTATAAAACAGTTTTTTCCTATGTACATAAACTACAATATTTTTATAAAAAAGCCGTCTTTTAAAAAGACGGCTTCCTCTTATAAAGAATTGAAATAATCTACTCCTGCTTGGCATACTCCAGCATCTTCCTCACCGCTGCCGCCACTAACTCCTACTGCACCAATGATCTTATCACCTGACTTCAGTGGAATTCCTCCTGCGAAGGGCACTACTCTTCCATCTTGAAAGTTTTGAAGTCCATAAAATTCGCCGCCTGGCTGAATTAAAAGATTTAATTCAGCCGTTGACATTTTTAATGCCGCCGCTGTCCAGGCCTTATTTTCGGCAAGTTTTGTTGAAACTAATAACGCCTCATCCATACGGTTAAAAGCTAACAGTTCGCCGTGTTTATTGACCACAGCAAAAACCATATCCAGTCCTTTTTTCTTTGCATCTTCATAACAAGTATCCACAATTTTTTTCGCAAGATCCATATTCATTTCCATCTGACTAATCCTTTCATATTTACAAGTCTTCATGCAGAAAAATGATCTGTATGTCTAGTTTAATTAATAGTTTGTTAAACTTTTATCTTCTAGGATTAATTATAACACTATTTTTTCCTTAACGCTATAATTTGATAATTGATTTACCCAAAACCTTTTTTTGAAATTTTCCACAAAAAAACTGCCTCTATATAGAGACAGTTTTTTGATCTTTTATTATACGATTGGCGGAGTTCCTTCAGCGTTTCCAACGATTGCATCGATTTGTACTAATGCATCTTTAGGAAGATTTGCTACTCCAACAATTCTTCTTGCAGGTGTTCCCTCTGCGAAGAATTCTTTATAAGCTTCTTCTAAAGCATCGATATCGCCGATGTTTTTAAGATAAACATTTACTTTTACAACGTCTTCCATAACATGGTCTACGTTTTCAATGATTTCTTTAATATTTTGTAAACATTGTGCAGCCTGTTCCTTCACGCCGCCAGATACAACTTCACCAGTTGAAGCGTCGATTGGAAGCTGTGCAGAAATATGGTTGTAGTGAGAGAATGCTACTGATTGTGTAGAAACTGGGCATTTAGGAGCTTTATCAGTGTTATTCGCTTCTAAGATAAGTCCATGTCTGTCTTCAATAGCTTGTGGAGGTGTTCCATCTCCGTAAGAAACAACAGCTTCCATAGAAACTTTTGCATGTAATGGCAATGCTTTTACTTCTACAACAGTTCTTGCAGGGAAATATCCTACAGCTCTTGCAATTGCAGAATCCGGGAAGAATGTTGTATAAACTTCATTTAC
>JAAZME010000341.1 GCA_012798975.1 Gallicola sp. | reverse complement strand
TCAGTATTTGTAAGAATCTCCCCGCGAACTTCTTCTACTTTAGTGTTGCAGGAAGATTTTAATTTCCAAGAACCTGTTTCTTCTACAACGCAGATTCGGCAGACGCCTCTTGCTTGGACTTCAGGATGATTGCAGAGAGTCGGAACATGAATGCCGATGGTTTTGCAGGCATCAAGCAGAGTCGTTCCTTTAGGAACAGACACATCGATCCCGTCTATTTTTAAACTTATCATTTCTTTCATGCGAAAACTCCCTTCAATTCTTCTTCTGTATATTGGATTCGATCGGTAAAGATCGTAGGTCTTTGTCGTAATACGCTTGCCATAGCAGTGGTTGCAGATTGTCCTAATCCGCAGAAAGATGCGAAAGACATGGTTTTTGACAAAATACCGATGGTTTCAAAATCTTTCTCTGTAGCAGTGCCTTCGTCGAATTTCTTTAAGAGAAGGATCATTTGTCTGTTTCCTTCACGGCAAGGTGTGCATTTTCCGCAGGATTCATGGATGAAAAACTCATTTACTTTAATCAAGTATTTGATAAGGTCTACAGATTCATCCGCTACAACAAATGCACCAGTCCCTTTCGATAAGCCTTCTTCTCTTAAATGAGGCGCATCAAAAGGAGTGTCGAACTGCTCTGGGAATACGATAGCTCCAGCTTGTCCTCCTAGATGGAAGAACTGAATTTCTTTTCCTGAAACAGTACCGCCGCCTAGTTCTTCATCATACAACACATCGCGGATAGAAGTTCCCATAGGAATTTCATAGACACCTTTGTTTTTAGCATGTCCAGATAAACAAACCATAATCGTTCCGCCGTCTTCTTCTGTTCCTACAGAACGGAAGTATGCTGGTCCCCGGTCTAATATAATCGGAATCGCTGCGAATGTTTCTACATTGTTTGTAATGGTAGTCTTTCCGTAAAGACCCCCTTGAGGAAGATGAGGAGGGATAGCTCTAGGTCTTCCCGCATGACCTTCGATACTTTCTAAAAGACTTGAGTTTTCTCCGCAGACATAAGCTCCTGCTCCGCTTATAATATGTAAATCAAAATCAAAACCTTCGACACCCAGGATGTTTTTGCCCATAAATCCTGCTTCTTTTAAATCCTCGATAGCCTTGTTTAATCGCCCTGTAAAGCTTCTGTACTCTCCTCGCATATAGAAGAAGCCTTCTTTTGCACCGAATACATACGCTGCGATAAGCATTCCTTCGAAAACGATATAAGGGTCTTTTTCGATAAATAGTTTATCTTTGAAAGTGCCTGCTTCTCCTTCGTCTGCATTACAAACAAGATATTTTGTATCGTCTTCGATAGCGTACATGTTTTTCCATTTTAAACCTGTAGGAAAACCAGCTCCGCCTCGGCCTAAAAGTTTCGCTTCTATAATTTGATCTATGATCTCTTCCGGCTTCATAGTAATTGCTTTTTTTAAACCGTTAAAACCATGGTTGCCCATATATTCCAATACGCAAGAGGATTTATCGATCGTACCTGATATTAACTGCAGTGTTTTTGCCATACTAAGCCTCCCCGTTTCTGTTGTTATGAAGATTGTCTAAGATTCTAGAAATCTTCTCTTTATCTAAATTTCCGTATACAGTATCGCCGATCTTCATCACAGGTCCGATATCGCAAGCGCCGACACAAGGACCTGTTTCTAATTCAAATAACCAATCATATGTATGTTCGCCGACTTTTATACGAAGTTTTTCTTCAAGAACCTCAATTAAAGACTGAGAATCATTCAAATAACAGCTTCCGCAATCGCAAACCTCGATTTTGTATTTCGCTCTCGGTTCAGTATCCAGCATAGAATAGAAACTCATAATATCGTAAAGTTCAATCATCGGGATTCCAGTACGGTCTGAAACGATTTCACAAACCTCTTCGCCGATGTATTTCTCATCTAAAGAATCCTGTATTTCCAGCAATGTGTTGAGGATATTTAACTCAGAATTGTCGTATTTAGTTAAAATATCGCCAATCTCTTGTCTTTGATCGTCAGTCAAAGATTTATAGACTAGTTTATAGCTCATAACGTTTTCCCTCCAGTGTTATAATTACAATAAGTTTATAGAGAATATTTTAATTTGTCAATTTTTATTTTGTTTACGAATGTTGAAATATAGCGATTTACAGATAATGATTATCATTTAGGGATTGTCGATAGTAATTATTTATCATAGTTAAAAGATAGGACAAAATAAATTTTAGCGCCAAAGACAGATATGCAAAATAGTACATCTTGCCATCGGATAGGTGATAGTATACGATAATGATAAGTTTTAAACGAATGGGAAATATGTAGAAATAAGCCATTGAAAGGTATAAGAAAGTATTACGGGAGAGAATATGATAATCGATTTTCATATGCATGAGCGTACATTTTCTTCAGACAGCAAGATGAATTTGAAAGAAATGGTGCGGGAAGCGAAGAGAGTGGGTTTAGACGGGATCTGTATTACAGATCATGACAAGTACGGATTAGCGGATTATGCAAGAAAGATCTCTGCTCAGGAGGATTTTCCTATCTTTGTCGGAGTAGAGTATTTGTCGATTGAGGGAGATGTTTTAGCATTTGGGATAGAAGATTTGCCTAAAGCTCATATGGAAGCCCAGGATTTTATCGATTGGGTCAATGAAAGAGGCGGTGTTTGCATAGCAGCTCATCCTTTTAGAGGAAACTCCAGAGGGTTGGGCGAAGATCTTTTAAGAGTGAGGGGTCTTATCGGCATAGAAGTTTTAAACGGGAGTTCTACAGAGGAAGAAAACAAAAAGGCTTATGAATATTGTAAGATGCTTGATCTTCAGCCTATAGGAGCCAGCGATTGCCATAATGTAATTGCCTTAGGACGCTATGCCACAAAAGTACCTTTCGATTGGAAAACGGTAACAGACCTTGTAGAGGCTTTAAAGAATGAAAGATGCGAGCCGATGGTATTGTCCGGATATACCAGTTATGATTTTGATGAAAAAAATAAGGACCAAGAGAAGTTTAATATCCAGATAAAAGAAAGACCTTTTATTCGGATGTAGAGGGGTAGACTCTGATTGTTTGAATCATAGGCAAAAACCTTAAGAATCTAGGCGAAATACTTGTCGATACAAAGAAAATATTTTTTTATAGTTCATATGAAAAATATTCAGTTTTGATTTGCATTTCTATAAGACTAAGAGTACAATTATACTAATCGCTGGGAGAGCAGAAGCTGAGATGCGCTATATGCGCGGATCCTTTGAACTTGACACGGGTAATGCCGTCGAAAGGAAGCAAAAAAGATGCCTTTTTTTGCACCCCTCGGGGTGCTTTTTTATTTGCTCGGCGAAAAAAGGAGGAATTTTAAATGAATAAAAATTTGAGAAAACAGTTGTGGATGGCCTTTTTGATTGCGCTGGGTTTTGTGTTGTCACCGATACTTCGAGTACCTGGGATGGCTCCGATGCAGCACTTTATTAATGTAATTGCAGCGGTTACTGTGGGGCCTGTAGGTGCTTTTATTGTGGCGCTGCTGATTAATATTATGCGGATGATGTTTTTAGCTATTAGCCCTTTGGCAATAACAGGGTCTGTATTTGGAGCGGCACTATCTGGAATCTTTTTTGTGAAGATTAAAAAGCCGTGGGGAGCTGCCGTAGGGGAGTGGATCGGAACAGGAATCATCGGTTCGTTATTGTCCTATCCTGTGATGGCTCTTATTATGGGAGTTCCAGAGATCGGGTGGCTTACATATGTACCAGGTTTTCTAGCGGGCACTTTATCCGGAGGACTTTTAGGTCTTTTCTTTGTACATATTATGGCGAAGAAAGAATTTTTTAAACAGATGATGGAAGAGGTGTTAAAGTGATCGAGTTATTAAGGAAGAAAGAGCCTCTAGCCCATCTTTTAGTCCATGATATGGTGAAAGCTGTTTCTGCCAATAGTACGCTTGTACTCGGAGCAAGTCCTCTTTGTGCGGATAATCCGGATGAAGTGGAAGAGATGACGGGAAGATCGGATCTTGTCTATGGAAATTTAGGAAGCAATACAAGGGATCGCTTAAAGTCTATAAAGATCGCTGCAGAAGATGCAATGAAACGAGGTATTCCTTTTCTATTAGATGTTTCAGGTACAGCAGCCTCTGCACATAGGCGTTCCTATGTGTATGATTTGGCGAAGGAAGGAAAAATTACGATCCTTAAAGGAAATGCTTCTGAAATTATTGCTTTATATAAGGATGAGAATACTGCCCGGGGAGTTGACTCGGAGACGGAATCAAAAGAAGCGGTGGAAGCAGGGATTCATTTAACTGAAAAAACAGCTGAAATTGTATGCATCACTGGGAAAACAGACTATATTACAGACGGAAAAAGAGTGACTGTTTTAAAGGGCGGAAGTTCAGATATGCCTAAGGTTACAGGAACAGGCTGTATCGGATCTCTTTTGACAGGGCTATTTTCCACAGTAGAGCTTTATGAAGGAGCTGTATATGGCATGGGAGTCAATGCAGTTTGCGGAGAAAAGGCCATTCGAAGCTTACGAGAAAAAGGCCTAGGAATTGGATTTTATTATGCTGCCTTTATAAGCGCTTTAGAAGAATTAAAAGAAGAGGATTTGGCTGATTTAGAGAGGGAGGAGTTTAATGTATAAAACAAGGGAGAAGGGTGTTTATCTAATAACGGACAGCAGAGGACTTTCGGAGAAAGAGTTTTACGAAAGAATAGAGACGGCCTGCAGAGAAGGAATCGCTTTATTGCAGCTTCGGGAAAAGGATAGTTCTACAGCAGAGCTTTTAGAAAGAGGAAGGAAGATCAAAGAAATAGCAGGGCATTACAGCACTCCTTTTGTAATCGACGATCGTGTAGATATTGCTTTGGCAGTAGGCGCCGACGGGGTTCATGTAGGGGCAGACGATATGCCTGTTGCCATCGCCCGCAGATTGTTAGGTCCGGGAAAAATCGTTGGTGCTACAGCAAAAACAGTAGAAGCGGCGAAAAAGGCAGAAAGAGATGGTGCTGATTATGTAGGCGTAGGAGCGATATATGATACTACAACTCATGCAAATCCTGTTCGAACCTCTGTAGAGACACTTGCAGAGATTAAAAAAGCTGTAGATATCGATGTATTTGCCATCGGAGGGCTTAGGGCGGAAAATTTGGATATCTTAAAAGGAAGCGGTGTGGATGGAGTTTGTGTCGTGAGATATCTTATGCAGTCGGAAGATGTGGAAGGAGATTTAAAGAGATTAAAGGAAGCGGTTGAGAAGATATAGAGATAAGGAAAATGTGTAGTGTGAGAGAGGGGCCGATCGTTTCTAGCCAATCACAGAAGGACG
>JAAZME010000046.1 GCA_012798975.1 Gallicola sp. | reverse complement strand
TGACTATAAAGTTCCCATTCAAGCTTTAGAGAAGATCAAAAAATCAGGGGAAGGTTTGGAAATTCAATTAATAGAAAATCCGGATATCCTAATGGAAATGGGAAAGAATAAAAAGAACCAGACGGTTATTGGCTTTGCTGCAGAAACAGAGAATTTACTTGAAAACGGAAGAAAGAAACTCCATAAAAAGAATGCGGACTATATTATCGCCAACGATGTTTCGAAAGAAGGTGCAGGATTCAATGTGGATACAAATATCGCAGTAATTTTGTCAGAGAAGGAAGAAGTTTTTCTTGATAAAATGACGAAACTGGAATTGGCTGATAGAATTTTAAATTTATTAAAGGATGAACAATAATGTTTTTTCAAGTTTTATTGAAAAACAAAACAAAAGTTACAGACCGGCTCTACACTTATTCTTATGATAAAAATATTAAAAATGGGTGCAGAGTCATTGTTCCTTTTGGAAAAGGCAATAAAAAAAGGATGGGTATCGTTGTCGGAACAGTAGAGGAAATTGAATTCGACAAGATTAAATCGATAGAGAAAGTGTTGGATGAAGAGCCGATTTTAAACGAGGAACTGATATCCATCGCTTTTTTTATGGTAGAAGAATATCTGTCAGATCTATCAAGTGCTATGCAGACTGTTCTTCCTCCTGGAAATTTTTCGGAAATTGTAGAGTATTTTTATTATGAGGGAGATTCCAAGGAAGATCTTCTCATCTATCTTAAAGAGCGAAGAAGCTGGGAAGAGATACAAATTAAATTTTCTATATCTCATCTTGAATTAATGGAAAGGGTAAAGAAGGGAGAACTGGAATTTTTTCTGGAAAGGAAAAATAGTCTTTCTGAGAAGAAAATCCGTATTGTCCGTTTAATTCAGGATTATAATAAAGATCTTGTGTCCAGCCGAGCTGTCGCCCAAAAACGTGTTGTAGATTATCTTGAGGAAAAAGGAGAGATTCTTTATGAAAATCTTTTGAGAGAAACGAATACAAGCTCTACTGTGGTTTCTGCACTTCTAGAGAAAAAAATAATTGAAGTTGAAGAGCGGAAAGTTTTTAGAAAAATTGCAGAAGATAAACCTGAAAATTATGAAAAAATCAAATTCAATGATGAACAGAAAAAGGCCTTTCAAAAAATAACCGAGCTTCGGAAACAGGGAAAAAATAAATTTCTTCTACAAGGGGTAACAGGAAGCGGAAAAACGGAACTTTATCTTCAGCTTGTAGAAAAAGCAATAAATGAAGGCAAAGGAGCCATCGTTTTAGTACCGGAAATTTCTCTTACGCCTCAGACTATCGCACGGTTTTCCGGCAGGTTTCCAGGAATGGTAGCGGTACTTCACTCGAGACTTTCTGTAAATGAGCGTTTCGATCAGTGGAAGCAGATTCAGACTGGACATTTTAAAATTATAATCGGTGCGAGGTCAGCTATCTTTGCTCCGGTTAAAGACTTAGGGCTTATCGTTGTAGATGAAGAACATGAACTTAGCTATATCAGCGAAAAAAACCCAAAATATGATGCTATAGAAGTTGCAGAGTTTAGATCCCGATATCATAATTGTCCTATAATATTAGGCTCGGCGACTCCTTCTATAGAACATTATTTCAAAACAAAAGGTAATGAATATCATCTTTTAGAATTAAAAAAACGGGCGAATAAAACAGCTCTTCCCGAAGTCCATATCGTGGATATGAGAGAAGAAATGAAAAACGGAAATTTTTCCATGTTCAGTGAGGCTTTACAAGAAGGAATCGCTGAAAACTTAGAAAAGAACGAACAAAGCATACTTTTTTTAAACAAACGAGGACATTCTTCTTATATTTTCTGCAGACGATGCGGTTATGTTATGGAATGCGATCACTGCGATGTGGCCATGACGTATCACAAAAGGCAGGGAAGACTTGTCTGCCATTTATGCGGAAGAACGAAGATAAAAGAAAATGTTTGTCCCAACTGCGGAAGCAAGGCGATTAAAGAGTTTGGTGCCGGGACAGAAAAATTAGAAGAAGAAACAAGAACAGCCTTTCCAGAGGCTAAAATTCTAAGAATCGATTCAGATACGATGACACATAAAGATAGTTATAATCAGCTTTATAAAAAAATGAAGAATCATGAAGTAGATATCCTTATAGGAACTCAGATGATTGCTAAAGGGATGGACTTTTCGGCAGTAACCTTAGTGGGTGTAATCGCTGCAGATATCAGTTTAAATCAAGGCAATTACAGAGCATCGGAAAGAACATTCCAGCTTTTAACTCAGGTAGCAGGCAGAGCCGGCAGAGGAGATTTGAAAGGCAAGGTATTTATTCAAAGTTACAAGCCGGATCATTATGCTATCCAAGCAGGCAGACATCAAGACTTTCAAGATTTCTACGAAGAAGAAATTCAAAAAAGAAAACAATTTAAATATCCGCCCTTTTACAATTTAGTAAATATTAAAGTTTTTCACGGGAACCGCTACAGAACAAGGGAAAAAATATTTGAAGTATCAAAACTTCTTCAAAAAGAGCTCTTAGCATCGGGAGTGGAGTTTTATTTATCAGGACCGAATCCTTGTCCTGTAGAGTGGATTAATAACTTTTATCGTTTCGAAATCAATTATAAATTTCCCAAAGGAAATGATGAATATAAAAAGGTCTTAAAACGGGTATTAAATGACAATATATATAAGATCGACTGGAAAAATTATAGAATGACTATGACCATGAACCCGGTCAATTTTTATTAGAATATAGAAAGGAAGAAAATATGGCTATTAGAGAAGTAAGAATAGAAGGGGATCCTCTTTTAAGAAAGAAATCCCGAGAAATAGATGAAATCAATGATCGAATCCTTGTTCTTTTAGAGGACATGATTGATACAATGTACGAAAAAGACGGAATAGGGCTTGCAGCACCTCAGGTCGGAGTTCTTCGAAGAGCTGTCGTTATAGATATGAGAGACGATACTGGAGTATTTCGTATGATCAATCCTGTCATTGTAGAAAAATCTGAAACAGGACAAATCAATGTAGAAGGATGTCTATCTGTACCGGAACGTCAAGGCTATGTAGAAAGACCGGAGTATGTTTTGGTTGAATATACAGATGAAAAGGGAGAAAAGAAAAAAATCAAGGCTGAAGGCTATTTTGCAACCTGTATCTGCCACGAGCTGGATCATTTAGACGGTGTACTTTATATCGATCGAGAAATCGAGCTGACTCAAGAGCAGATCGATGAACTTGGTAAATCCATGGATGAAGAATAGAGGTTATTATGTGTAGAATCGTATTTATGGGAACACCTGATTTTGCAGTAGAAAGTCTTTCTTTATTATTAGAAGAAGGGTTTGAGATACCTCTAGTAGTTACTCAGCCGGATCGTCCCGGAAATCGCAAGAAAATGACTCCGACCCCCGTTAAGCTCCTTGCAGAAGAAAAAGGTTTGGAGATCATAACGCCGGAGAATGTCAACGATGCGAAAGTTGTAGAAAAAATCAAGGCTCAAGAACCGGATTTTATTGTGGTGGTAGCTTTTGGTCAGAAGATCGGAAGAGAAATCCTCGATTATATAGGGGAAAGAATCATCAATGTTCATTCTTCTATCCTTCCTAAATACCGAGGCGCAGCGCCGATCAACTGGGCTATTATCGAAGGAGAGGAAACTTCTGGGGCAACGATTATGATGATAGATGAAAAACTGGATCGGGGAGATATTCTTCATACCGTGGCCACTAGGATTGGAAAGGATGAAACTGCACCTGAACTTGAAGAAAAAATAAAAGTTTTGGGGGCGGAGGGACTTGTAGAGGTTCTGCGGAATTTTGAAAAATATTATGAAAGCAGAAAGAGCCAAAAGGAAGAAGAGGCAAGTTATAGAGGTTATTTAACAAAAAGTATGGGGAAGATCGACTGGTCCGAAACTGCAGAAGTTATTTATAATAAGTATAGAGGTCTCAAACCTTGGCCGGGCATGTTTTTTGTTTATAATGGAGAAAATATAAAGGTTCATAAAATGAACATAATTAAGAATTATAATGAATCTAAAGAAATAGGCGAAGTGGCGGAAATCTGCAAAGATCATATAACAATTGCTGCAGCAGAAGGGGCAGTAGAAATATATGAACTTCAGTTTCCAGGCAAAAAAAGAATGACTGTGGAACAATTTTTAGCCGGGAACACTTTCCCTAAAGGAATTAATCTTCAAAAGGAGGTTTAGTATGTTTTATTATGATTCTAGTTTTTTATTATTAATACCAGCTTTGATAATAGCAGCCTATGCACAGTTTAAAGTCAAGTCAACCTTTCATAAATATAATAAAGTCTCCTCTCAAAAAGGATATACGGGAAGAGATGTTGCACGGAGTATATTAGACCGTTCCGGGCTGAGCGATGTACAGGTTATGGCTGTAAGCGGAGAATTATCAGACCATTACGACCCTATGCAAAGAGTTGTACGGCTCTCAGAGTCTGTCTATAATAAAAGCTCTATTGCAGCAGTTTCTGTTGCGGCCCATGAGGTAGGCCATGCTCTTCAGCATCAGGAAGGCTATGCTCCTTTAACATTCAGAACTTTTTTAGCTCCTGTAGCAGGAATCGCATCTCAATCTGTTTGGGTTTTGATTTTATTAGGAATAATTTTTTCAATTCCATCGTTAATTAATATCGGGATTGTAGTTTTTTCTGTAACGGT
Organism: Gallicola sp.; assembly: GCA_012798975.1. Taxonomy (GTDB): domain Bacteria; phylum Bacillota; class Clostridia; order Tissierellales; family Peptoniphilaceae; genus JBQKLI01. The sequence goes on along the minus strand of JAAZME010000046.1, from coordinate 8,280 downwards.
ACTTTTTCAGATCGTTACATTACCGGTAGAGTTTAATGCCAGTTCTCGTGCGATCGTTCAATTAGAAAATGAATTTCTTACTCAGGAAGAAACAGGTTCGGCAAAAAAAGTTCTTCGTGCGGCAGCCTTAACATATGTTGCAGCAACCTTAGTTGCGATCGCCCAGCTTTTAAGACTTATATTGTTATCAGGCAACAGAAGGGATTAGTATGAAAGAAAGAGAAACGGCAATTGAAATTTTATTGAAAACCCACTATGAGAACGGGTATGCTTCTGATCTATTGAAAAATTTGGAAGCCTCTAAAGAAAATCAAAAGGAGATCGGTTTTGTTAAAAAGCTGGTTTACGGAGTTTTAGAGGAACAAAAAGCGTTAGATTATTTTATTAGAGAATACAGCAATACTCCTTTTGCTCATTTAGACAGGGAAATTTTAGAGATACTTAGAATTTCTATTTATCAGTATTTGTTTATGGATAAAGTACCGGAATATGCCATAGTAAACGAGGCTCAGGAACTGGTTGAGAAATATTCTGAAGACCGAAACAAGGCCTTTGTCAATGGAATTCTTAGAAATGCAATACGAGATGAAATCAGCAAAAGCGATATTAAACTAAAAAACAAATGGACTCGTTTGGAAGTAGAGTATTCTGTATCGAAAGATCTTTTGGATCTTTTGAGAAAGAACTATTCTGATAAAACCATCAAGAAAATTCTGAAATCCTATAATTATTCTTCAGATACTATGATTCGAGTTAATAAAAGCAAAACAACAAAAGAGGAATTAGTCAGCTTGTTAACTGAAGAGGGCTATAAACTTCGCCAGCATGAAGAAATTGATGCTGTTTTAATTCTAGAAAATTCCTTCGGTTTAACAGAAACGGAAGCTTTTAAAAAGGGGTATTTTACGATTCAAGATGCAAGTTCCGTACTCTCAGCATTCTACGCTGATCCGGAAAAAAATATGAATGTGCTGGATTTATGTGCGGCACCCGGATCTAAAACTTGCCAAATGGCTGAGATAATGAACAATACCGGCAGTATAACGGCAAATGATCTTCATCGAAACAAGCTTCGCTTTATAGAAGAAAATGCAGAAAGACTTGGGGCTGAAAATATTGAAACGGCTTCTTTCGACGGTACGGTATTCAGACCGGAATGGGAGAAACAGTTTGATCTTGTTCTGCTGGATGCGCCTTGCTCGGGAACGGGAATCATTTCAAAAAAACCGGAGATAAAGCTTCGCCGAACAAAAGAAGAAACGAAAGAACTGGTAGAGACTCAAAAGAAGCTAATTGATCAAGCCGTGAAATATGTAAAAAAAGGCGGATATATGCTCTATTCTACCTGCAGCATTCTATCTGAAGAAAATGAAGATCAGAGGGACTATATTCTAAAGCATTATAATGTGGAAGGTTTTCCCTTGTTTTATAAAGGCGCAGAACGAGACTATCTCAAAATTATGCCGTACGAAATAGATCAAGATGGATTTTTTATCGCCAAGTTTAGAAAATTATAGTATAAAAAGAAGATTGTGTGTCGGAAGCATACAATCTTTTTTAGCGAGTGTATAAAGAAGAGCTGTTAATAAGTGTGAGAGCGTGGAGTGTTAAAAAAGAAAGAAAAGAGAAGAGTGAAGGTAGGGAAGAAAGTGGATAATCGACTTTCTGTTCGTAAAAAAATAGATACTATACTTAATCGAACGAATCGATATCATCGATCGAGTAAGATCTGCTTCTTTTACTATGGCGAAAATGAATATGTTTTTCATTTTCCACCGTAACTCCACCCTTTCGCTCTCCCGACTCTCACACTCTTTGGTTAATAATTACAAAGTTATGATGCAAACTTAATCAGGATAATAACATAGATATTACAAAAGGTCCCTATATATTTGCCGGAAAAGCATTTTTATAAGGATATCTATTTATGATATAATTTTAAAATAGGAGTATACTATGGAAATATATAATAATATGAGTTTGCTAGAACTTGAAAAAAAACTAGTACAGTGGGGGGAGAAGAAGTTTCGAGGCCGCCAGATTTATGAAGGGATTCATAAACAGGGGATTTCATCGATTGACGATATGACGAATCTATCGAAGTCTCTTAGAGAAAAGCTGAAGGAAAGAGGCACTATTGCGAAACTTGAGATTCTGGAAGTCTTTTCATCTAAACTAGATGATACAAAGAAATTTATTTTGGAATGCAAAGACGGCAATGTGATAGAGGCAGTTTACATGAAATATTCCAGCCACTCTACATTATGCATATCTTCTCAGATAGGCTGCAAGATGGGCTGTGTATTTTGTGCTTCCACAAAAGAGCGCTTTGGAAGAAATTTAGAAAAGCATGAGATGCTGGACCAGATCTATGCAGTCAATGAGTATTTAAATACTCGTATCGACAATGTAGTTCTTATGGGAATCGGAGAACCTCTTGAAAATTATGATAATGTGACAGGTTTTATTGAAATGATTTCCGACGAGAAAGGTTACGGAATGAGTATTCGTTCTATCACTTTGTCTACCTGCGGCATCGTACCGAAGATTTATCAGCTGGGAGAGGATCATTTTCCGATTAATTTAGCGATATCTCTTCACAACCCTTTCAATGAAGAAAGAAAAAAACTGATGCCTATCGGAAAAAAATATTCGATAGAAGAAATACTAGATGCTTGCGATTACTTCTTTAAAGAAACAGGACGCAGGGTAAGTTTTGAGTATACCTTGATACAAGATGAGAACGACAGCCTTAAATACAGCAAAAAACTTGTACAGCTGCTTAGGGGAAGGAATTGCCATTTGAATCTGATTCCATTAAATCCGATAAAAGAATATGACAGAAGTTCTTCCTCGGAGAAAAGCGTACAGGAATTTTACAATTACATGAACAAACACGGTATTACCACTACGATACGAAGGAAACAAGGGCAGGATATCGAAGGTGCCTGCGGTCAGTTAAGAGCAAATTATATTCGCGAGGAAAGGAGCTAAACCCTTTGAGAGTTTATTCAAATACGGATATCGGAATGATCCGAGATCTCAATGAAGATTATTATGACAATATTATTGAAGAAAATTGGGCGCTCCTAATAGTCGCAGACGGTATGGGCGGCCACAAAGCTGGAGAAGTAGCTTCGATGATGGCGGTTGAAGGGATCAAGAACTTTATCTGCGAAAACACGAGTAGGATAACAAACCGCTTAGAATTATTAGAAAAAGCGATAGAAGAAGGCAATAAGAAAATATACGGTTTAGCCACCAGTTCGGAAGACTGCAGCAATATGGGAACAACGGTTGTCTTGGCTTTTATTGAAGGGGATTGTCTATATGCTGCAAATGTGGGAGACAGCAGAGCTTATTTAATGAATGAGTATGGTTTTAAACAAATTTCTAGAGATCATTCTCTAGTCAATGATCTGCTTCATTATGGAACAATCACCGAGGAAGAGGCAAAAACCTATAATCGAAAGAATGTGATCACTAGAAGCGTCGGATTGGAAGAAGCGGTGGAAGTTGATTCTATCGCAATGGAATTTTCAAAAGGCGACCAGCTTCTTTTATGTACAGACGGCTTAAATGGACAACTGGAGGATTCTGAAATAGAAGCCGTGCTTCGAGATTCTGCCTTGGCATTAGAAGACAAGGTGGAGAAGCTTATCGACATGGCTAATGAAGCCGGAGGAACCGACAATGTCACAGTAACATTATTTGATAATGAGGAGGTGGCAGAATGATCGGAGAGATTTTAGGAAACCGCTATGTTGTAGAAAAAAAGGTCGGAATCGGCGGTATGGCTATTGTCTATAAAGCAAAGGACACTTTGCTTAATCGTACGGTAGCTGTAAAGGTTTTAAAGAACGAGTATGTAGACGATGATGATTTTGTAAAAAAATTTGCAATGGAGGCACAGTCTGCCGCAAGTTTGACTCATCAAAATATTGTTTCAGTCTTTGACGTAGGTTCTTCTTTGATTGATGATCGAAAATATAATTATATTGTTATGGAATATGTGGACGGTCCTACTTTAAAAGATATTATCAATGAAAAAGGCGCTTTATCTACAGAGGAAGTTGTACATTATGGAGTGCAGATAGCGAAAGCTTTGGAATGTGCACACAGAAAAAATATAATTCATAGGGATATTAAACCTCATAATATATTAATTGATGATAATAATGATGTTAAAGTAACGGACTTTGGGATAGCGAGAATTTCATCTTCATCGACTATCACCTATACATCAACAGTTTTGGGAACAGTTCATTATATTTCCCCGGAGCAGGCAAAGGGAAAATTTATAGACGAAAAATCCGATATCTATTCTTTGGGGATTGTTTTATATGAAATAGCTACGGGAAAAGTGCCCTATGACGCAGAGAACTCAGTAGGTATTGCATTAAAGCATATACAAAATCCTCTTGTTCCTCCTAATGAAATCAACGAATCCATACCAGCGGGCATCAATGCGATTATTGTAAAGGCGCTGGAAAAAAGTCCGACGGATCGTTTTCAGTCTTCTACAGAGCTAAGAAATGCCCTAGAGAACTATAAAACTTTCGGCGCTGGAGCTATAGATGAAACGAAGGAACAGACAGCGAGAATTATTCCGCCAATTCCATTGGATGAAGTAGAAGAAGAGGAAACGCCAGAGGCGGTCTATACCTTAGAACAGGAAAAAGAAGAGGAAGAAGTGCCGGAAGAAAAAAAATCTTTCTTTAAAACTTATATTCTTCCAGTCCTAGCAGCTTTGCTGTTAGTTGTGCTTTTTGTTTTTATCCGTTCTGCTATGGGGTCGAATAATCCGAATGAAGGCAAGGTGAAAGTTCCGCCGCTTATAGGACTTACTCAGGATGAAGCAGCAAAAAGGGCAGAAGAAATTGGTCTTACTTTAGAAGTTGAAGAGAGAGTTGAGGATAGTTCTGTAGAAGAAGGGCTTGTTATCAGCCAGAACCCAGAGTCTACTTCCATGATAGAAGAAGGGGGAGTGGTAAAGGTCTCTATCAGTTTAGGAGAAAAAAAGGCAACAATACCTAATCTCTCCAATATGACGATTGAAGAAGTACAAAATACCTTAAAATCAAATAATCTGACTTTAGGAGAAGTGAATAAAAAATATTCAGATCAGTATCCAGAAGGCAAAGTAATGAATCAAAACCCGGGATACGGTCAAGAAGTTCCTGAGAATACAGCTATCAGCATTACCGTTTCCAGAGGGCCGGAGATAAAGACCGTTTCAATGATAAATTTATTAGGAAAAGAGATTTCTCAAGCGACTTCTATGCTTCAAGAGGTAGGGCTAAGTGTAGGAACTTTGCAATACGAATATAATGACAGCTATGCAGAAAACTCTGTTATGTGGCAGGAGTTCAACGCAGGAACAAACTTAGAAACTGGAAGTTCTGTAAACCTTGTGGTAAGCAGAGGGAAAGATCCTACTCTTGAAGAGGATGAGCCGGATGAAAATGAAGAGAATAACGGTGAAAATACAGAAGATCAAAGGAAGATATTTAATTTCAAAATTCAACAGCCTGAAAATGTAGAAAACTACAATGTAAAGATCAAGAAAGTAGCCGATGACGGAACAGAAGAAACGGTTGTGGATCAGAATCATAAAGCAAGCGAAGGAGATATTACGATCCCAGTAAATGGTCTTACTTCGGATAAATATAATGTTTATATCGACGATAAACTAATGACTACAAATTAGGAGAGTGATTTCAATAAAGGGATTGATCATTAAATCAGACCGGGGAATATATTTTGTTAAATTGACTAACGGCGATGAATATCAATGCAAAGCCAGAGGCCTCTTTCGAAAAGAGGATAAGAAACCCCTGGTAGGGGATTATGTGGACATTAGAATTTCAGATGAGGATGGTTCCGGTTATATAGAAGAGCTGTATCCTAGAGTTTCAGAATTGTTAAGGCCGCCTGTGGCAAATATTAATCAAGTGATTATACTTATGAGCATACGGGAACCGGATATTAATCTTAGACTTCTGGATAAATATCTTTTAATGACTGAAAAAGCAGACATCAAAACGATTATTGTCTTTAATAAAACGGATTTAATCGAACAAGAAGAGAAGGATTATTATCAATCTATCTATGAAGACATCGGATATGATTTGTACTTTAATTCAAATGTAGAAGGAACAAAGCTGCATTTAAAAGAGCTTTTAGAAGATAAAACGACTGCGATAACGGGACCATCTGGAGTAGGGAAGTCAACAACCCTTTCTTATCTTTTTCCAGACAAATCTTTCCCGATAGGAGAGATCAGCCAAAAGCTGAGGAGAGGGAAAAATACCACCCGCCATACTGAAATTAAGGATATCGGGTTTGGATATATATTGGATACACCGGGTTTTAGTTCTTTAAGTCTTGATTTTATCGATAATAAAGAAGAGATTCCTTATCTTATGAAAGATTTTCAGTCCTTTATTTCAAAATGCAGATTTAAAAACTGCATGCATCTAAATGAACCGGACTGCGGCGTGAAAAAAGCTGTAGAGTCCAATGAAATCGCGGAATCCAGATATAAAAATTATGTTTCTTTTGTAGAAGAATACGAAGAAAAGAGGAGATATTAATGGCGGAATTAGCACCTTCCCTATTGGCGGCCGACTTTTATAATTTAGAAAAGCAGCTTAAAATTTTAGAGGAAGAAAAGATCAAATATTTGCATTTGGATATTATGGACGGGCATTATGTGCCGAATATTTCTTACGGTCCAGGAGTTGTAGGAAAATTAAGAGATCGAACTGACTTTATCTTTGATGTTCATTTAATGGTGGAAAAACCGGCGGACTATATCGAAGAATTCAAGAAAGCCGGAGCTGATTATTTTACCTTTCATATCGAGTCTGCAGATCACAGCCATCGCGTGATCCAGAAGATTCATGAGGCTGGAATGAAAGCGGGTATTTCTCTAAATCCTGGAACTTCTTTAGATCCTATAAAATATCTGCTTCCAGATTTGGATTTAATATTAATCATGACAGTAAATCCGGGCTTTGGCGGCCAAAAGTATATTGAGACGATGAATCAAAAGATCATAGATGTTAGAAAGATGATTGACGAGTCTGGTTATGATATACTATTAGAGGTTGACGGAGGCGTAAAGTTGGACAGGCTGGAAGATTTAAAGGAAAAAGGCGTAGATTTAATCGTCTCAGGTTCTGATATATTCAATGAAAATATTTGCCGGCAAATCGCGGATTACAAAAAAATATTAGATTAAACACTAGGGGTGCTATTGCTGAGAGTCTTCGGACAACCCTTGAACCTGTAAGGTTAATACCTGCGTAGGAATGTGATATAAAAAGTCCATTTTCTATGGGCTTTTTATTTGTTTAAGGAGAGATATTATGAATAAAAAGACAAAAATGTTGATAGAAGGCGGAGTAATGATTGCCTTAGCTGTAATTTTGAACCAGATTAAATTATTTCAAATGCCAAATGGAGGATCCATCACTTTAGGAGGTTATGTACCTATATTTATCTATGCACTTAGATGGGGCGGTATTCCAGGGATTATATGCGGCGCTTTATACGGAGTACTAGACGGGATACTAAATCCTTTTTTCTTCCATCCAGTTCAAGTACTGTTAGATTATCCCCTTGCCTATGGGGCTTTAGGTTTAGCAGGATTTGGAAACAATGGCGGTTTGGATCATAAGCTGGAATTAAAAAATATTTTAATGATTGTATTTGCATCTTTTATGCGTTTTGCATTTGCTGTAGTTTCAGGGGTAGTGTTTTTTGCTTCCTCCCTGCCGCAAAATGTAAATCCTTGGATTGCTTCAGCAGGATATAACGGGCCATACGTTACAGTAAATACCATTGTTGCTATACTTCTATTGTTCTTGATCTGGAAGCCTCTTCAGAAGGGTTTAAAAAAATGATCGGATTGATTACAGCTGGAGGAGAGATTACGTCGCCGAAAGTATTTATGGAAGAATATAACAAGTCTGATTTTCGAATCGCTGCAGACAGCGGCGTTGAGTTTTATTTAAGAAATGGGGTTGTGCCTGACAGAGTGCTGGGGGATTTCGATTCCATTTCGAAGGAAGGCAAGAGTTTTATAAAAGAAAAGAAAATTTCAGTTTCCTCTTTTCCACCGGAGAAAGATTATACGGATCTTGAACTTTGCATCGACTTTCTTATAGAGAAAGGCTGCAAAAATATCACGATTCTTGGAGGGGTAGGAGACCGGATGGATCATAGTCTTGCGAATCTTTTTATGATGATTCGTTTTTATAAAGCGGGAATTAC